>NZ_JBHJQP010000003.1:29438-69569 GCF_042262625.1 Streptomyces sp. NPDC056347
GTGCCGAACATCACCCGGTCCAGGCGTTCCAGCGGCAGGACGGTGGGCAGCGGCCGTGGGCGCGGCGCCGGGAGCGCCGCGGGGGCGGCCGCCCGCGGCGCGGCCGCCGCGGCGGGGGGGCCGGCGGCCGGCCCCGCGCCGCCAGCCGGTATGACCCCGGGAGAGCGCGCGAAGGGGCGCCGCGAGCGGGGCGCCCCTTCGGTGTCGCCCCGCGGACGGGCTCAGCGCGCGCCGACCGCCTCCGGCAGTTCGGCCAGTTCGGCCAGCACCTCGGCCGGGAGGGTCAGGGAGCCGGCCTCCACGTTGTCCTCCAGGTAGCGACGGGTCTTGGTGCCGGGGATGACGCCCACGTGCCCGCCCTGGGCCAGCACCCAGGCGATCGCCACCTGCGCGACGGTCGCGCCGATGCCGTCGGCCAGGTCCCGTACCCGGTCGACGATGGCCTGGTTGGCGCTGATGGCCTCGGGCCGGAACCGCGGGATCCGGTGCCGCCCGTCCACCTCGGGCAGGTCCTGCGGGCTGGTGATCAGGCCGGACAGGAAGCCCCGGCCGAGCGGAGCGAACGCGATGAACGCGATGCCCTCACGGCCGCAGTACTCCACCACACCGTCCTTCAGGGCCTCCCGGCTCCACAGCGACAGCTCGCTCTGCACCGATGAGACCGGGTGAACCGCGTGCGCCCGGCCGATCTCCTCCACCGACGCCTCGGAGAGCCCGATCGCGCCGAGCTTGCCCTCCTTCACCAGCTCCGTGAGCGCGCCCCAGCTCTCCTCGACCGGTACCTCGGGGTCGATGCGGTGCAGCTGGTAGAGGTCGATGTGGTCCACACCGAGCCGCTGGAGGCTCGCGTCGACGGCGGCGCGCAGATACTCGGGCCGGCCGTCCCGGTGGCTCCTGTAGGTGGCCGGGTCATCGACGACGAGCCCGCCCTTGGTGGCGAGCAGGGCCTTGTCGCGGTAGCCCCGCAGCGCCTTGCCGACCAGCAGTTCGTTGGTGAACGGGCCGTACTGGTCGGCCGTGTCGATCAGGTCGGCGCCGAGGTCGATGGCGTGCCGTACGACCGCGATGGACTCGCTCTCGTCCCGGCCCAGTTCGTCGTACCCCCACGACATGCCCATGCAGCCGAGGCCGACAGCACCGAAGGTCCGCTCCGTGCCGCCCAGTTGGATCCTGCGCATGTTCGTGCGCACCGCCTCTCCCGTTGTGCCCGCGGAGTCCTGTCCGCCGGATTCGTCTGACAGTCCCTCGTCTTCATGCAGAACTCTGCCATACGACATTGACATCTCCTATGCTCAGCCTCCTACTCTATGGCAGAGGTCTTACACATGCCTGCCAACGAATAGAACAGAACAGGGGTGATTCTCCGTGTCCACCGGCAACCCGCGGGCGACGCTCGCCGCGGCGTGCGTCGTCGGCCCGCTGATGACCTTGGTGGTGACCGGCCCGTCCGTGGCCGTTCCCGACATCGGCGCCGACCTGCACAGCTCCCTCGCCGCTGCCCAGTGGGTGGTCGACGGCTACATGCTGACCGCGTCCAGCAGCCTCGCGGCGATGGGTTCTCTCGCCGACCGTGTGGGCCACCGCAGGATGTTCACCTGGGGCATGGCCTTCTTCGCGTTCTGGATGGCGGTCTCCGGTCTCTCCAACAGCATCCTGCTGCTCGACGTCTCGCGCGCCATCTCCGGTTTCGGCAGTGGCGCGGCGCTCGCCTCCATCACCGCGATCGTGGCCCAGGCGTTCGACGGCCCCGCCCGGGCGAAGGCGTTCGGACTGTTCGGCACCTTCCTGGGCGCGGGCCTCGCGTTCGGTCCGATGTTCGGCGGCGTCCTGGTCAACCTGTGGGGCTGGCGCTCGGTCTTCCTCGTGCTCGCCGGGGTCGCCGCGCTCGTCCTGCTGAGCACGCCGCTGCTGCCCCGTGCGGAACCGGCCCGCGGACCCCGCTTCGACTGGGCCGGCACCTTCGCCTTCGGCTTCGGCATCGCGCTGTTCGTCCTCGCCCTGGTGGAGGGGCCGGGCCGCGGCTGGACCGCCCCGATCGTGCTTGCCTCGGCCGTCGGCTGCCTGGTCCTGCTCCTGGTCTTCGTGGCCGTGGAGCGCCGCGCCGTGCATCCGATGTTCGACCTGGGACTCTTCGCCCGCCCGCAGTTCCTCGCCGTCTGCCTGGTGCCGCTCGTGCTGGCGTTCAGCTTCGTCGCGCTCGTCATCGTGCTGCCGCCGTACCTGACCTCCACGAGCGGCCTGTCGGCCGTCCGGATCGGCCTGGCCCTGCTGCTGCTGACCGGCCCGTCGCTGGTGATGCCCGCCATCACGGGTGTGGTCGCGCAGAAGGTCTCCCAGCGCGCCCTGTTCGTCGTACTGCTCGCCTTCTCCGCCGTCGGCGCCGCCTGGCTGACCATGGTGGAGCCGGGGGCCTCGATCGGCGCGCTGGCCGGCCCGCTGCTCTTCCTGGGCATCGGCTACGGCATCTCGCTGGGCATCCTGGACGGCGCGGCCGTCTCGGCCGTCGAGCCGGAGCGGATGGGTATGGCCGCGGGCATGTTCAACACGGTGCGGCTCACCTCCGACGCGGTCTCCATGGCCGGTCTGGGCGCTCTCGTCACGGCGTTCACCAAGAGCGCCCTCGACAGCGACGCGGCCTCCGCCTTCCGGGGTGGTGCCGACGCGCTGACCTCGCGTGCCCTCCAGGGCGGTCTGACAGAGGCCGCCGAGACGCTGCCCGCGGGCGAGGTCCGGGACCGGTCGGTGGCCGCGATGGTCGACGCCTACGCTGCCGGTCTGCACACCACCATGTGGATCGTCGCGGCGGGCTGCGTGATCACCGCCGTGGTCGTGGCGAGCCTGCTGAAGGACGGCAAGCCCTCGGCCGACGGCGCCGTCGAAGCCGCCGGCGAGCCGGCCGCGGCCTCGCCCGAGCCCGTCCCCGCACTGCGAGGGGACGGGTCGTGACACAGACCGCTCTCGGACCCGTCGAGGTTCTGCCCCCCTACATCGGCGAACAGCTGGTGCAGCGGCTCGGCATCGAGATCGACGTGTGCGAGCCGGACCTCGTGACCGGCACCATGCCGGTCACGGGCAACCGCCAGCCGATCGGTCTGCTGCACGGCGGGGCCAACGCCGTGCTCGCCGAGACGCTCGGGTCGCTCGCGGCCTGGACGCACGCGGGAGCCGACCGGATCATCGTCGGCCAGGAACTGTCCTGCACACACCACGGCGCGGCGCGGTCGGGCCGGGTCGTCGGCGAGTGCCGGCCGCTGCACGTGGGCACGCACACCGCCACGTACGAGATCGTCATCCGCGACGAGAACGGCCGGCGCACCTGCACCGCCCGGCTGACCTGCGCGATCCCGCCGGTCAGGCGCCGGACGAGCCGGTGACCGGACGCACCGCGGGGAGAGACGACCGGCCGGTGCGGCGGCGGCAATGCACGACTACCGCTTCGTCCTCTGCTGTATGCAAGACTATTGATATGGCGAAGACGACGACGGAGACGGTCGCCGCAGGTCGACTCGGGCACACGATCAAGCGGGCCGAGCAGGCTCTGATCGGGCGCAAGACGGACGTGCTGCGGGAATTCGGCCTGACGGTGCCCCAATACTCGGTCCTCCTGCTGCTGTCGGTCTCGGACGGCATGTCCGCGGCCCAGCTCGCGCGCGAGTGCATGGTCACGCCGCAGACGATGGCGACGGTCCTGACCAATTTGGAGAAGGCCGACCTGGTGTTCCGTGAACCCTCGGAGCTGCACCAGAAGGTCGTGGTCAACCGGGCGACCCGGGCCGGCCGCGCCATCGCGAAGAAGGCCGACAAGGCGGCTCTGCGAGTCGAGGGCTCACTGGGTGCCGAGTTCACACCCGAGGAAAGGGCGCGGTTCGAGGAGTACCTGGAGCGGACGATCGCCGTCCTGGGGTCTCTCGGCTGACACCACCGGAGATATCCGGTAGGCGTGGAAAAACCATCTCGAATTCATTTCCTGGCGAAATTCGAGGTGGTTTTTCTCTTGCCATCCGGGAGATGGATTGCGAAGAGGCGTCCGGCCTGTAAATATTTCACCCGGCTGTGGATCGAAAACAGTTTTCTGCTTGACTTTTGCTATAATAATCTGGTCTCGTGGATCGCGCTCGTTGCATATACCTGCGCGGAAAACGAAGGGTTTGACCATTTCGCCGCAAGGTGGGATGGATGTACCAGCAAGGGGGAATGGTGCAGATTCATGTCCTGGGCCCGATGGCCGTTTTCGACGATAACTTGGAGCCGATCGTCCTGGCGCCCAAGCCGCGTCGTCTGCTTGCTCTGCTCGCTGTCAACGCCGACAGCGCGATATCGATCCATGCACTTGTGCAAGAGCTGTGGGGGAGTAGTCCCCCACGGACTGCCACCGCAACGATCCAGACGTATATCGGACAAGTTCGTCGAGTTATCGCAGAAGCCCTCAATAAGAGTGCCGCGGAAATCGCCGAAGAAATTCTCATTACCGAGGGTAGCAGCTATGTGCTGTCCACGCGCAAAGTCGCGCTGGACATAGCCGAGTACGAGATGCTGACCGCCGCGGGAAATGCAGCGGTCCAGCGCGGCGAATTCGTGGAAGGCTCCGATCTGCTCCACCGGGCCGTCTCGCTGTGGCGCGGCCCGGCACTCGTCAACGTGGAGGCGGGCGAACTGCTCAGCGCCCGGATCGTCCACCTGGACGAGTCCCGTCTGTGCACGCTGGAGCACCGGATCTATGCCGACCTCCAGCGCGGCGCGCACCACACCCTGGTTCCGGAGCTCACCGAGCTCGCCGCCCGCCACCCGCTCCACGAGAACTTCCACCGGCACCTGATGCTCGCGCTGTACCGCTGCGGCCGGCGGGCCGAGTCGCTCGCCACCATGCGGCGGCTGCGGGCCCGGCTGGTGGAGGAGCTGGGGCTGGAGCCCTCGCCGTTCCTGGTCCGGACGGAGCGGGACATCCTGCGCGGCGAGCCGTCGCTGGACACGCCCCGGCTCAGGTCGGCCGACCGGACCATCGTCGTACGACAGCCGGACCGCCGGGGCATGGGCAACGTGGTGCACGGCCCGGCGCCGGCGCTGCGCGCGACCGGCTGAGCCGGGCCGATGGTGCGAAGGGTCCGCGGGCACGGTGCCCGCGGACCCTTTCGTACGGGGACCGCGCGGATGCGCGTGGAGTCCGCTCAGGCCCCGCTGACCAGCAGGCATGACCAGGTGAATCCGGCGCCGGCGCTCACCACCAGCGCGTACTCACCGGGGCCCAGCATCCGCCGGGTCCACAGCTCCGCAAGGCTGGCCGCGGCGTCGCCGGCTCCCAGATGTCCGGTCTCGGCGCCGGGACGCAGCAGTTCCGCCCCGGTGAGCTCGGCCAGCGGCGGAGCGTAGGCCAGGTCGATCGTCCTGCGGCCGAGCCGCGGCGCCACCACGTAGCGCAGCGGCACATCGCCCGTGGCCGACCCGCCCACGTCTGCCAGGCATGTCTCCACCGCCTTCCGCAGCGACGCGGCGCTCGCCCCGGTGAATGCCTCCATGCCCTCCGCCCGGAGGAACGCCTTCTTGGTACGGCGGATGTCGACCCGCGGCCTGAGGGAGCGGGCGGCCGGGCCGAACGGGTCGTCGCCGCGGTGCATGCGCTCCAGCCGGGGCGCGGCGACCGTGGCGACGGAGTGCAGGATCAGATCGGCCGGCCGGCCGCCCTCCCGTCCCGGCAGATGATGCAGGACGAGGGCGGTGGCCCCGTCGCCGTACCCGATGCCGTAGTCCCCGCTCCAGCGGTCGAAGCCGGGCTCCGCGAAGGCGTCGGCGGTGGTGATCAGGGCATGGCCGAGGCCGGGCTCGACGAACAGCCGGGCGGCGGCGAGCTCCACGGCCGCCGCGCCGCCGTTGCACACCTGCTGGACGCCGAGGGGCACGGCGTTGTCGGCGCCGAGCCGGGCGGCGACGAAGTGCGCGGGGGACCACAGGTCGTGGCCCTGGTAGTGGATCCAGGCGTGCAGCAGGATGCCCACGGCGCCGGGGTCCACGCCGGCCGCGGAGAGGGCCTCGCGGCCGGCCTCGACCGCCATCTCGGGCGGTGCCAGGTCGGCCACCGGCAGTGCGGTGTAACCGAGTTCGTCGGCGGTCTCGGCGTCGACCAGCCGACGCGCGACCGCCTCCGCCACGCTCTGGCGGCCCGGGGGCAGCCGGAGCGAGGGGCCCGAGATGCCCAACGGAGTCGGAAGACGCATCACTTGGCCTCGGTGCTCGTGTTCTTCGACGTCGCCGGTCCGATGTCGCATCCCGGGTCCGGGGCGGCCGTGCTCGGCGCGGTGGCCGTGGTGGGGATGATGTCGACGACGTACAGCTCGACCGGCTCGGTGCCCCTGTTGACGCCCATGTGGACGGTGTTCGGGCCCACGGGCTCCACGAGCGATTCACCCGGTCCGTACTCCTTCACCGAGCAGTCCGAGCCGTCGATCCGGGTGAACGTACCGGAGTTGATGGCGGCGATCTCCTCGCCCACGTGGTAGTGCCAGCCCGTGGAGGCGCCGGGCTGCACGACCGCCTTGCGGTAGAGGACCTTGCGGTCGCCCTTCGCCTTGATCTCGAAGGGCGCCGAGGTGACGCCCTGGCTCAGCGTGACCGAGCTGACCGGGGGGACGTCGGACGTGACGTCGGCCCGGGCGGCGGCCTGGGGGGCGAATCCGGCGCCGAGCGCCACCGCGGCGACGGCGCCGGCGGTTACGAGCCTGCTCTTCTTGACCACGGGATGTCCTCTGCTCACGGGAACCGATCGCAGTCATATGTATCAGAGCATTGTCACTGAGATGAGGTCTGTCTTGACTTCCCGTACTGGCCTTGAGTCGGTCTTCAGTCGTTCTTTTGCGAGCCCTCCCGCCCATGGCTCCCACCAGCCCGGCGGCGGCCTGACGCGTCCTTGAGGCAGGCTTCGAAACAGGCCTCGGCACAGGCCTCGGCACAGGCCTGCCGCGGACCGCTCAGCCTGCCTCGACCAGCGAGATCCTGCCCTTCCGCTCGTCCCGCTCGAGCAGTTCCACGACCTTCTCGCGGGTTTCCGTGCCGGGACGCGCCGTGTGCAGCATCAGCCGGATCCCCGGACGGTCCGGGATCTCGAGCACGGAGTGGTCGAAGATCAGGAACCCCGCCCGAGGGTGGTCGATCGCCTTCACGCCCTGGTTCTTCGCCGCGAGCTCGTACCGCGACCACAGCTGCGCGAACTCCTCGCTCTCCTCCGTCAGCCGGCGCGAGATCGATGTGAACCGCGATTCCTCCGGGTAACGGGCGGCGTCCCTGCGGAACTCGGACACCAGGCCGGGAGCGACCTCCGCCCAGTACCGATGGCGCGCCTTGAACGCCGGGTTGGTGAAGAAGGACACCAGACAGTTGGTGTCCCGCTCGCCGAACCCGAAGACGAGACCGGCCGCACGGTTGAGCCCCACGATGTCCCAGCACCGGTCGATGACATACGCCGGACTCGGCATCCAGCCCTCCAGGAGGGCCGTCAACTGTGCCGTGTCCGCCGGGTCGTCCGCCGTGCGCTGCGGCGGGTTCATCCCCACCAGCCGGTACAGGTGGTCCCGTTCCACGGCGTCCAGCAGCAGCGTCCGGCTGATCGAATCCACGACCTGCTCCGACACCTTGATGTCCCGGCCCTGTTCGAGCCACGTGTACCAGGAGGTGCCGATACCGGCCAGCATCGCGACCTCCTCCCGGCGCAGCCCCGGCGTGCGCCGGCGTACGCCAGGAGGGAGTCCCACGTCCTCGGGCCCGAGCCGTTCCCGGCGCGTGCGCAGGAAGTGCTTGAGCTCCTCGCGTCGACGG
The DNA here is from genome assembly GCF_042262625.1 of Streptomyces sp. NPDC056347. Lineage (NCBI taxonomy): Bacteria > Bacillati > Actinomycetota > Actinomycetes > Kitasatosporales > Streptomycetaceae > Streptomyces > Streptomyces sp. NPDC056347. Next base: position 37,242 of record NZ_JBHJQP010000003.1, read on the forward strand.
GGCTCCCGTACTGCGTTGAGGCTGGTGGTCATGAACCCAGGATATGTTCGGGCTCCCCACAGTGCTGCGACATTTGCCAGCCTTCTGGCATGACTTCCGACTCCGCCACTCAGCCGAGCGGCAAAGTGCCGTTCACCACCCGCCAGTGGCTCATCATCGCCCTCCTGTGCGGCGCGCAGTTCATGCTCGCTCTCGACTTCTCCATCCTCAGCGTCGCGCTGCCCGCCCTCGGTGAGGACCTCGGCTTCGAACTGAGCGACCTGCAGTGGGTGATCACCGCGTTCGCTCTGCCGTCCGGCGGCCTGCTGCTGCTCTTCGGCCGGGCCGCCGACCTCTACGGCCGGCGCAACTGGTTCGTCGTCGGCATGGCCCTCTTCACGATCGCCTCGCTCGTCGGCGGCCTCGCTCCCACCCCCGGCGTCCTGCTCGCGGCCCGCGCCGCCCAGGGCGTCGCGGCCGCCATGCTCACCCCGGCGGCGATGTCCCTGCTCACCACCAGCTTCGCCGAGGGCTCGCAGCGCGACCGCGCGCTCGGCATCAACGGCGCCCTGCTGTCGCTCGGCTTTCTGTCCGGCGTGGTCCTCGGCGGAGTCATCACCGACCTCACCAGCTGGCGCGTGACGCTCTTCATCAGCGTCCCCGTCGGCGCCGTCGCCGCCATCGCCGCCCCGATCCTCATCAAGGAAAGCCGCAACGAGGAAACCCCGAAGCTGGACCTCCTCGGCGCCGTCACCGTCACCGGCGGCCTCCTTTCGGTGATCTTCGGCATCACCTCGGCCGAGCGCAACGGCTGGAGCTCCTCCACCACCCTGCTCTCCCTCGCCGCCGGAGTCGTGCTCCTCATCGCCTTTTTCGCCATCGAGTCGCGGGTCGCCGCGCCACTCGTCGACCTGAAGGTGCTGCGCCGCCGCACCGTCAGCTGGGGCAACACCACCGGCCTGATCACCTTCGCGATGATGACGGGCATGGTGTTCCTGCTGACGCTGTACATGCAGCAGGTGCGCGGGATGAGCCCGCTTGACGCAGGCTTCACCTTCGCCGCCCTCGGTATCGCGGCCGTCCTCGGCGGTGCCTTCGCCGCCCGGATCATCGGTGCGATCGGCGTCCACCGGGCCCTCGTCTACGGTCTGCTGCTGCAGGCCGCGAGCACGGCCGCGCTCTACTTCCTCGACACCGCCGGCGGCATGCCGTTGCTCCTCATCGCCACCGCGGCCGGCGGATTCGGCCACCTCCTCGCCGTCGTCGGCTACATGATCACCGCCACCTCGGGCCTGCCGGACCACGAGCAGGGCCTGGCCACCGGCCTCGCCTACACGGGCCAGCAGCTTGGCGTCACCATCGGCACCCCGGTCCTCGCCACCGTTGCCGCGGCCGGCATCGACTCCGCGGGCGGCAGCGGCCCCGCCGCCGTCCTCCACGGCGTACAGGGCGGTCTGCTGGTCGCCGCCGGTGCGCTGCTCCTCGCGGGCATCGCCGCCATCGCCTTCCTGCGCCCCGGCCGGACCGGGACGGCCGAGGCTCCGGCGGCCGCCGTTCAGGTGCCCGTCGAGGCGCACTGAGAGACCGAGGAGAACGATTCGTATGCGTATGCGCTACCTGGGCCGCACCGGCCTCCAGGTCTCCGAGATCTGCCTCGGCACCATGACGTTCGGCGGCCGTCACGGCTTCCAGCACATGGGCCGGCTCAATACCGTCGAGGCCCGGCGGCTCGTCCACACGAGCATGGACGCGGGCGTCAACTTCTTCGACACCGCCGACATGTACTCCGCCGGACAGTCCGAGGAAGTCCTCGGCGCCACCCTGGGCGCCCGCCGCGACGACGTGATCATCGCGACGAAGGTGCGCTGGCAGATGCCCGACGGCAGCGGGTCTCCCAACGACCGCGGCCTGTCCCGGCACCACATCGTGCGCTCGGTGGAGGCCAGTCTGCGCCGGCTGGGCACCGACTACATCGACCTCTACCAGACGCACGGCTGGGACGGCCGCACCCCGTGGGAGGAGACCCTGCGGGCCCTGGACGACCTCGTCCGGGCGGGCAAGGTCCGCTACACCGGTGCGTCCAACCTGACGTCGTGGCAGCTCACCCGCGCCCTCGCCACCAGCGAGCGGACCGGATTCGAGCGGTTCGCCTCGCACCAGATCCAGTACAACCTGGCCGCCCGCGAGGTCGAGTGGGAACTGCTGCCCATGGCCGAGGCCGAGGGCGTGGGCGTCATGGTGTGGAGCCCGCTCGCCGGTGGTCTGCTCAGCGGCCACCAGGAGCGGGGCGCCACGCCGCCCCCGGGCACGCGACGGGCAGTCGGCTGGTTCGAGCCCGTCGACCCCGAGCGGACTTTCGACACCATCGACGTGCTGCGCAGGATCGCGCAGGAGCGGGAGGTGAGCCCGGCCCAGGTGGCGCTGCGCTGGGCGCTGGAAGGGAAGGGCGTCACCTCCGTGGTCATCGGCGCCCGCAACGAACGTCAGCTCACCGACAACCTGGCCGCGACGACCTGGTCGCTGACCCCCGAGGAGCACGCCGCCCTCGACAAGGTCAGTGCCCCGCCGCTGCCCTACCCGTACTGGCACCAGGACTACTGCGACGCGGACCGTGTCCGGGAGTCGGACGAGGCCTGAGGCGGCGGGCCGAAGCGCCGCGGGTCCACGGGTGAATTCCTGGGCGCCGCAGCACGTCGATCAGTGACGTGTGGTGGCGGGAGGCGGGGTTCCCCGGCCGGGCCTCCCGCCCTCTGCGGGCGCCGGGAGTACCCGACTCGAGAGGCTGGAAGGCGCCGGCGGGAACAGCGGGTTTCACCGCCGCGACTGCTCTCCTTCCCGTGCCGGTGTGCCGGCACGGGAACCCGGCCGAGGCGGACGGTGCCCCGCGCGTCTCCTCGGGCGGATGAACGCCTCGATACGTTTCGTCGTCCGGAGCGGAATGCCGCTCGCGTCACTGCTCGCGAGCCGGCTCGGGTCGGCGATCGGCGTGGTGCCGACGCTGTGGATCGGGGTGGTCGGCAGCGTCGCGACGGTGCCGCCGGTCCTCACCGTCGACCGCGTCCTGGCGGAGTCCGGCAGCACCCCGCACCTCGAACGCCCCTGACCGGTTACCAGCTGACCGGCCGAGCGGCGACGCGTGGCGCCGTGTTCAGCGCCCGCCGTCCGGACCCTCCGATCCGTCCGTCCCGTCGGCCCCCTCGGCCGTTCCCGGGCCGGGCTCGGCCGGTCCGCTGCCGTCGACCGAGGTCAGCGGCGTACGGTCGGAGACCTCCGTGGCGGCGGGCGGCTCGACCAGCCAGTCGGGGTTGGACTGCCGGTCCCACCAGCGCCAGAGGGCGTAGGCGCCGCCCGCCACGAGGCCGGCCACGAGGAAGCACCGGCCCAGCCGCCCGGCCTTCGCCCGGCACGCGTGCCTCCTGTCCAGCCGCCGGATCTCGTCCGCGGTGACCTGCCCGCGCAGGGCGGCCAGCGCGGCGGCACCGCGCGCCGAGGCCTCCTCGGCCATCGGCTGGGCCGCGGCCATCGCCTGCTCGACCCGCGGCACCGTGTACTCCGCGGCGGACCGGGCCGCCAGGCGGGTACGGTGCGCGGCGCGGCGCCCGGCCTCGTCGATCCGGGGCGGCACATGGGCGAGGGCCAGCTCGAGGCGCGGCGCCAGATGGGAGTCGTACTGGTCACGGGCCTGCTGGGCCGCCTTGGACACCTTCGGCGCCAGCCGCGCGCGGGCCTCGCACGCGAGGTGCGCGGCCTGCTCCCTGGCCGTGTCGGCGTAAGGCGCCACCACGTCCGCGGCGTGCTGAACGCTCTCCTTCGCCGAGTCGGTTGCGGCGCGCACGCTGTCGATGCGGGTCACGGGATCCTCCTCCTTGGTGGCGGGTGGATACTCCGCCTTTCCACCCATTTCGAGATCATGCCCGCCGGATTCCCGTCCGGCATGCGGGGCGGGCATCCGGGGTACCCGGGGCACCCCGTGCGGTGGGTGCTTTCGCACGACAATGCCACGCTTCGTACCGCAATGCGGCAGGAAGGTGAGCGCCACGCATCCATGGGCGGCGATCGGCCGCCGGGGCGCGCGGTCCGTGCGAGGATCGATGGAGCGTCACTGACGATGGACAATCGGTGAGCGGCCTCCGGCGACCCGATGTCCCGGCGGGCCGATGTCACGCAAGACTCACGGAAGGCAGATCGTGGCTGAGCAGCTTTACGCCACCCTGAAGACCAACCAGGGCGACATCGAGATCCGGCTCCTGCCGAACCATGCGCCCAAGACCGTCAAGAACTTCGTCGAGCTCGCCCAGGGCGAGCGGGAGTGGGTGGACCCCAACACCGGCCAGAAGACGACGGCCCGGCTGTACGACGGGACCATCTTCCACCGCGTCATCAGCGGTTTCATGCTCCAGGGCGGCGACCCGCTCGGCAATGGCACCGGCGGCCCGGGATACAAGTTCGCCGACGAGTTCCACCCCGACCTCGCCTTCACCAAGCCGTACCTGCTGGCCATGGCCAACGCGGGTCCGGGCACCAACGGCTCGCAGTTCTTCGTGACCGTGGCGCCGACCGCCTGGCTGACCGGCAAGCACACCATCTTCGGCGAGGTCAGCAACGAGGCCAGCAAGAAGGTCGTGGACGCGATCGCCGAGACCCAGACCAACCCGCGCACCGACCGTCCGGTGCAGGACGTCGTGATCGAGTCGGTCGCCATCGGGACCCGATGATCACCCAAGGTCGCCGTCCGGTCACGGATTGATCATCGGTCCGGGAACCAACCGCCCTGTTCGTCCGTATTCATACAGAGCGGATGGGCGGGGCGGCATGGTGTGCGCCGCGCCTGTCGCGGCGCCGTGTGCGCCATGACCAGGACTGGAAGGGACCGGGAAGCGATGGGACCGATGGACCAGCAGCAGCCGCCGAGCGGCGGCGAGCCGCCCGCGGTGGACGGCTCGCTCGGCTGCTACCGCCACCCCGGCCGTGAGGCGAACGTCCGGTGCACCCGCTGCGAGCGTCCGATCTGCCCCGAGTGCATGGTCGACGCCGCGGTCGGCTTCCAGTGCCCCGACTGCGTCCGCCAGGGATCGGGTACGGGACACGGCTCCTCCGCCGCCGCGCCGCGTACGATCGCGGGCGGCGCCCTCGCCGCCGATCCCCGCCTGGTCACCAAGATCCTGCTCGGCATCAACATCGCCGTGTATCTGGCGGTGCTGGCCCAGGGCATCGAGCTGGTCGCCCGGCTGTGTCTGTTCGGCCGCCACGAGATCTACTACGGCGGTCCGCTCGAAGGTGTCGCGGAGGGCCAGTGGTACCGGCTGGTGACGTCGATGTTCCTGCACCAGGAGGTGTGGCACATCGCGTTCAACATGCTGGGACTGTGGTGGCTCGGCGGCCCGCTGGAAGCGGCGCTCGGCCGCGCCCGCTATCTCACGCTGTACATGCTCTCCGGCCTGGCCGGCAGTGCTCTCACCTACTGGCTCGCTCCGCCCGGTCAGAGCTCACTCGGTGCCTCCGGGGCGATCTTCGGCCTGCTGGGCGCCACCATCGTGCTGATGCGCCGGCTCAACTACGACATGCGCCCGGTTCTCGTGCTGCTCGCGGTGAACCTGGTCATCACCTTCAACCCCTGGGGCGGAATCGCCTGGCAGGCCCATGTCGGCGGTCTGATCGCGGGCACGGTGATCGCCGCAGGCATGGTGTACGCCCCCCGGGAGCGGCGCGCCCTGGTGCAGTACGGCACCTGCGCCCTGGTCCTGGCGGCTGTGGTTCTCGTCGTCGTCGGCAGAACGGCCGCGCTGACCTGAGCGGGGCCCGTCCACCCGCGGTGGCCGGTCCGGGCCTCAGCGGCCGGTCTTTCGGACCTGAGCAGTCGTTCCGGGGCTGAGCGGCCGGTCCTTCGGGCCTGAGCGTCCCGTTCACCGCTGTCGCCGCCGTACTTGTCCACAGCGTGTGCCGGATCTTGTGCATGTGGTGGGGAACAACTGTGCCCCTTGTCGCTGAGCTGGGTTTCTCCAGCCAGGACAAGGGGCGTGCCGACCCTCGACGAGGGAGGCTGCAGTCACATCGGCGTCAACCCTCAGGGGGTTATCCACAGATCGTCTGACCTTTTCCCCCACCTGTGGATAACGATGTGGACAACGTCGGGGTAACGGGGCCGAGGGCGCTACTTCCACTGCGTGGAGACGCCGAAGCCACCGGCGATGAAGCCGAAGCCGACCACGATGTTCCAGTTCCCCAGGTCCTTGATCGGCAGATCGCCGTCGGTCACGTAGAAGACGACGATCCAGGCCAGCCCGATGAGGAAGAGCGCCAGCATCACCGGCGCCACCCAGCTGCGGCTGGTCAGCTTTATGTTGGTTGCCTGCTTCGCCGGGGGCGGCGTGAAGTCGGCCTTCTTGCGGATACGTGACTTCGGCACGAGGAACTCTCCTGTCGATGCGCTGCGTGACCGCGCAGGGAACTGTGTCGGGCGCCTGGGTGGGGCTCAAGGGGGAATACTGCCTCGCCCGGGCGTCCGTTAGCGTAGTGCTTCCCTGGTGCCTAAGGAGATAAGGGTACGTTGAGCAATTCTGCCGACTCCCGTCAAGGCCCGGTCCGGCGCACGCTCCGGCACCCGGCCCGGGTGCTCACCGCTGCCGTCTTCGCCCTTGCCGGACTGATCTTCGTCACCAGCGCCAACACGGCCAAGGGCACCAATATCCGTACCGACTCCTCGCTGCTGAAGCTCTCCGACCTCATCCAGCAGCGCAGCAACAAGAACGCCCAGCTGGACGAGACCAACGCGGTCGTGCGCGACGACATCGACACCCTGGTCCGGCAGGACGACGGCAGCACCAAGGCCGAGGCCGCCCGGCTGGGCGAGCTGGAGCGGGCCGCCGGCACCAGGAAGCTCACCGGCCGCTCGGTGTCCGTCACGCTGAACGACGCCCCGCCCAACGCCACCGCCAACCCCGGCTACCCCGAGCCGCAGCCCAACGACCTGGTCATCCACCAGCAGGACCTGCAAGCCGTGGTCAACGCCCTCTGGCAGGGCGGTGCCAAGGGCATCCAGGTCATGGACCAGCGGCTGATCTCCACCAGCGCGGTCCGCTGCGTCGGCAACACCCTGATCCTTCAGGGCCGGGTCTACTCACCCCCGTACAAGATCACCGCGGTCGGCGATCCGGGACGGCTCAAGCAGGCGCTCAACGGCTCCCCGGCGATCAGCAACTACCTGCTGTACGTGAAGGCCTACGGGCTCGGCTGGAAAGTCGACGAGCACGAGGCGGTGACTCTTCCCGGCTACTCGGGCACAGTGGACCTCCATTACGCGGAGCCCGTGAAGCAGTAGCCAGCGGCTGTGGGGAGGCCGGCAGGTGTCGGTGCGACTGGTTGTCAGGACGCTCAGCGAACTCTGCCTCACCGTCGGCGCCTTGATCGTGCTCTTCGTGGTGTACGTGCTGTTCTGGACGGGTGTGCGGGCGGCCGACGCGACCGAGGGGCAGATCGCGTCCCTGCGCGACCGGTGGGCGCAGGGAACGGCCTCCGCACCGGCGCCCGCCCCTTCGTCCGGCCCGGCCGCGCCGAAGCGGCCCGCCGCGCCCCCGTACCGGGACGGCAAGCCGTTCGCGATGATGTACATCCCCCGCTTCGGCAAGGGCTGGGAGTGGCCGGTCCTGGAGAACACCGAGGTCAGAACCCTGCAGAAGGGCCTCGGCCACTACGCGGCCACGGCCCGCCTCGGCGAGAGCGGCAATTTCGCGGTGGCCGGTCACCGGCGCACCTACGGGGACCCGTTCAAGGACTTCCCGAAGCTGCGGACGGGCGACGCGGTGCTGCTGACGGACGGGACGACGTGGTTCACGTACCGCATCGGCCGTACGCCGTACCGGACGGTGCCGAGCGACATCGGGGTCATCGACCCCGTCCCCCGGAAGTCCGGCTTCGACGGGCCAGGCCGCTATCTGACGCTCACCACCTGCGACCCCGAGTGGGGCAGCAGCCACCGGCTGATCGCCTGGGCCCATCTCGACGCCACCCAGCCCGTGGCGAAAGGCAGGCCGGCAGCTTTCCACAGCTGACCCACGCCGATGCCGCGGCCCTTTAGTCTGGTCCCGTACCGAATGGAGGGACGACATGTACGGCTGGATCTGGCGGCATCTGCCGGGCAACTCATGGGTGCGTGCGCTCATCTCGCTGGTGCTGGTGCTGGCCGTCGTCTACGTGCTCTTCCAGTACGTATTCCCCTGGGCGGAGCCACTGCTTCCGTTCGGCGACGTGACGGTCGACGGCGCGACCGGGACGGGGGGCGGCCAGTGAGCGCCCGCATTCTCGTGGTGGACAACTACGACAGCTTCGTCTTCAACCTGGTCCAGTACCTCTACCAGCTCGGCGCCGAGTGCGAGGTGCTGCGCAACGACGAGGTGACCACGGCACACGCCCAGGACGGCTTCGACGGCGTCCTTCTGTCGCCCGGCCCCGGCACTCCGGAGGAGGCGGGGGTCTGCGTCGAGATGGTGCGCCACTGCGCGGCGACGGGCGTCCCGGTCTTCGGGGTCTGCCTGGGGATGCAGTCGATGGCGGTGGCCTACGGCGGCGTGGTGGACCGTGCCCCGGAGCTGCTGCACGGCAAGACCTCGCCGGTGACCCACGAGGGCGGAGGGGTCTTCGCGGGCCTGCCGTCCCCCTTCACCGCGACCCGCTACCACTCGCTCGCCGCCGAGCCGGACACCGTTCCGGCGGAGCTGGAAGTGACGGCGCGGACGGCCGACGGCATCATCATGGGGCTGCGCCACCGCGAACTGCCGGTCGAGGGAGTGCAGTTCCACCCGGAGTCCGTGTTGACCGAGCACGGCCATCTGATGCTGGCCAACTGGCTGGCGCAGTGCGGTGACACAGGGGCCGTCGCGCGGTCGGCGGGGCTCGCGCCGGTGGTGGGCAAGGCCGTCGCGTGACCGCACCCCGCCCCGAACCCGACGCCGGACAGGACGGCCCGTACGAGCAGGGAACGTACGGGACCGCGGGCGCGTTCGAGGCGGCGGTCGGCGGGCTGGCCGACCCGCTGACCGACCCGCTGCCGGGGCGGCACACCTCGCCGTGGTTCAGGGCGGACAGCGTCCCGGCCCAGCCCCGGGGGACGGGAGTGGCGCCGGGGACGGGCCAGCACAGGGCCCCGGAGCCGCGGCCAGAGGCCCCGTACGGGACGCAGGGCCCCGAGGAGACCCCGCAGGAGTGGTACGACCCCGAGGGCTTCGAACGGGACTGGTACGGGCGGCAGGCGCCCGCCCAGGACCCCGGGGCCCAGGCCACCGAAGTCATGCCCCCGGTCCGGCTCCCGGACGCCCGTGCCGCAGGCGTCGAGGCCTCGCAAGTCCAGGCCCCGCAAGTCCGGGCCGCGGATGCCGAGGCCCCGTACACCGGGGTCCCGGACGTCGGGGCCCTGTACGTCGGAGCCCCGGTCCCCGGTCCGGGCCCGGAATCGGACCTGGAGATTCCGCCTCCCGAGCCCGATCCCGATCCCGAGCCGCGTACCGGCGGCCGTGCCGAGCGCCGTCGCGCCGCCAAGGGACGGGGACGGCGCCGGTCCGAGCCGCACGCGGAGGCCCCGCCGCCCGCCGCGGCGCCCGGCCGCCCGATGTCGCGCGTCGAGGCCCGGCGCGCGGCGCGCGCGGCCAAGGACAGCCCCGCGGTGGTGGCCAGCCGGGTCACCGGCGAGCTGTTCATCACCTTCGGCGTGCTGATGCTGCTGTTCGTCACGTACCAGCTGTGGTGGACGAACATCCGCGCCAACCAGTACGCGGGCAAGGAGACCCACAAGATCCAGGACGACTGGGCGAAGGGCGACCGCACTCCGGGCGTCTTCGAGGCGGGCCAGGGCTTCGCCATCATCCACATACCCAAGCTGGACGTGGTCGCCCCGATCGCCGAGGGCATCAGCAAGGAGAAGGTCCTCGACCGCGGCATGGTCGGGCACTACGGCGAGGGCTCACTCCGCACCGCGATGCCCTCCGCCAAGCAGGGCAATTTCGCCCTGGCCGGTCACCGCAACACCCACGGCGAGCCGTTCCGCTACATCAACCGGCTGAGCCCCGGTGACCCGATCGTGGTCGAGACGCAGGATGCGTACTACACGTACGAGATGACGAGGACGCTGCCGCAGACGTCGCCGTCCAACGTCTCGGTGATCGATCCGGTCCCGCGGGGCTCCGGCTTCACCAAGCCGGGCCGGTACATCACGCTGACGACCTGTACACCGGAATTCACGAGTACGTACCGGTTGATCGTCTGGGGCAAGATGATCGACGAACGACCGCGCAGCAAGGGGAAGCCCGACGCGCTCGTGAGCTGAATCAACATCAGGACAGGAATGGGTGCGGTGACGGCTAGGACCGAGCATGACGAGCAGACCGACGAGTCGGCGCCCCCGCCGCCGTCCCGGAGCCGGGGCCGGCATCCCGTGGCGACCGCGGTCAGCGTCTTCGGCGAGCTGCTGATCACCGCCGGTCTGGTGCTGGGCCTCTTCGTCGTCTACTCCCTCTGGTGGACGAACGTCCTCGCCGACCGCGAGGCCACCAAGCAGGGTGACACCGTCCGCGACCGCTGGGCGGGCGGGCCGGGTGCCCTGGACACGAAGGACGGCATCGGCTTCCTGCACGTCCCGGCGATGAAGAACGGCGAGGTGCTGGTCAAGAAGGGCACCGACACCGAGAATCTCAACGACGGCATCGCCGGCTACTACACCGACCCGGTGAAGTCGGCCCTCCCGTGGGACGAGAAGGGCAACTTCACCCTGGCCGCCCACCGCGACGGGCACGGCGCCAAGTTCCACAACATCGACAAGCTGAGGACCGGGGACCCGGTCGTCTTCGAGACCCGGGACACCTGGTACGTCTACAAGGTCTTCAAGGAGCTTCCCGAGACGTCGAAGTACAACGTCGACGTCCTCCAGCCGGTGCCGGAGGGCTCGGGCGCCAAGAAGCCCGGCCGGTACATCACGCTCACGACCTGCACGCCGGTCTACACCTCGAAGTACCGCTACATCGTGTGGGGCGAGCTGGTGCGCACCGAGAAGGTGGACAAGGACCGCACGAAGCCGGCGGAGCTGCGCTGAGCACACCCCGCCCGCGTACGACGAAGGGCCCCGGTCACCAGAGGCGGTGACCGGGGCCCTTCGCGGTGGCGTGCCTACCGGCTCAGCGGCGTGAGCCGGACGGGCCGCCGAAGATGTTGCCGTCCCCGCCGCCCGGCATGGTGACGACGTTGACCGCGCTGTTCTTGTCGACCTGCTGGCCCGCCTCCGGCTGGAAGCCGATGACCTTCGCGTTGTCGTCGTTCGGTCCCTGCACCTGGCCGAGCTGGAGGCCCGCCCCGGCGAGCAGCGCCTTCGCTTCCGCGAGGGTCTTGCCGCGCAGATCCGGCACGGTGGCCTTCTCCGGCTGCTGCGGGCCCTTGGAGACCTTCAGCACGATCTGCACGTTCTTGGCCTGCTTGCCGAAGCCCGGGGTCTGCTCGACCACCGTGTTCGCCGGCTGCTCCGAGTCGACGTCGGCGCGCGAGATGTTGGTGAACCCGATGCCCCTGAGCTGTGCCTCGGCCGCCTCGTACGTACGGGTGCGGACGTCCGGGAGGTCCAGGGCGGCTTCCTTGGCGACGGTGATCGTCACCTCGGAGTTCTTCTCCGCCTTCGAGCTTCCCTCGGGGTTCTGGCTGATGACGGTGTCCGGACTCTTCTCGGACTCCTCCGTGACGACCTTGACCGTGAAGCCCTTGTCCTCCAGCGACTTCCGGGCGTCGTCCTGGGACTGGTTGGTCACGTCCGGGACTTCGATCTTGGGGGCGCCGGTGGAGACGGTGACCGTGACGGTTCCCTGCTTCTCCATCGAGGCGGCGACGTCGGGCGTCTGACTGCAGATCTTGCCCTTCGGCTGGTCCTCGCACGGTTCGCGCGCGCCGATCTTCATGACCACTTCGGCGTTGGCCGCGAGTCTCTCCGCCTTGTCGAGGGTCAGGCCGACCAGGTTCGGCGCGTCGACCTTGTTGTCCGTCTCGGAGCTGTTGAAGAGCTGCTGGCCGATCAGGACCGCGCCGATCAGCACCAGGACGCCCGCGACGATCAGCAGGATCGTCGAGGTGTTGCTCTTCTTCTGGCGGCGGCGGTCCGGGCGGTCGTCGTAGCTGCCGTCCTCCGGGTTGACCGGGGGCAGCATGGAGGTGGGGGCGCCGTTCTGGTCCGTGGCGCGCAGTGCGGTGGTCGGCTGTTCGTTGCCGTACGCGTCGTAGCCGCCGTAACCGGCGACGCCCATCGCCGCGGTGGCGGCGACCGGCTGGCCGTCGAGGCAGGCCTCGATGTCGGCCCGCATCTCGTCGGCCGACTGGTAGCGGTAGTCGGGGTCCTTGACCAGTGCCTTCATCACGATCGCGTCCATCTCGGGCGTGATCTCGGGATCGAAGGTGCTCGGCGGCTGCGCCTCTTCCCGCACGTGCTGGTAGGCGACCGCGACCGGGGAGTCCCCGATGAAGGGCGGCCGCACCGTCAGCAGCTCGTACAGCAGGCAGCCGGTCGAGTAGAGGTCGGAGCGCGCGTCGACCTGCTCGCCCTTGGCCTGCTCGGGGGAGAGGTACTGGGCGGTGCCGATGACGGCGGCGGTCTGGGTCATCGTCATTCCGGAGTCGCCCATGGCGCGGGCGATGCCGAAGTCCATGACCTTGACCTGGCCGGTGCGCGTCAGCATGACGTTCGCCGGCTTGATGTCGCGGTGGACGATCCCGGCGCGGTGCGAGTACTCCAGCGCCTGGAGGATGCCGACGGTCATCTCCAGAGTGCGCTCGGGCAGCAGCTTGCGGCCGGAGTGCAGGAGCTCCCTGAGGGTCGACCCGTCGACGTACTCCATCACGATGTACGGGATGGAGACGCCGTCGACGTAGTCCTCGCCGGTGTCGTAGACGGCGACGATCGCCGGGTGGTTGAGCGAGGCGGCGGACTGGGCCTCACGGCGGAACCGGGCCTGGAACGACGGATCGCGGGCCAGATCGGCCCGGAGCGTCTTCACGGCTACGGTGCGGCCGAGCCGGGTGTCGTGTGCGAGGTAGACCTCGGCCATGCCACCACGGCCGAGCACCGAGCCCAGCTCGTACCGGCCGCCGAGGCGACGCGGCTCTTCCATAACTGTTCCAGCCCTCTCCGTCAGTCCCGACCGCACCGGTGTGTGGTCCGGCGGTGTGCTGCTCGCGCATACGCTACCGGCCGCGCACTACCTGATCGGCCCGGAGTGCGGACCTGATACCCGACCGGTATCCCCATGTGCAGATATGGCACCCGATGTGGCGGGCATCACTTCTTGCTGTCGATGACCGCCTTCATGACTGCCCGCGCGATCGGGGCGGCAAGACCGCCACCGGAGATGTCGTCACGGTTGGCCTGGCCGTCCTCGACGACAACGGCGACGGCGACCGGGGAGCCGCTGTCGGTCTTGGCGTAGGAGATGAACCAGGCGTACGGCTTCTCACTGTTGTTCAGACCGTGCTGGGCCGTACCGGTCTTTCCGCCGACTGTGACGCCGTCGATGAGGGCGTTGGTTCCCGTGCCGTTCTTGACGACGGTCTCCATCATCTGCTGGAGCTTCTGCGCGTTCTCACCGGAGAGGGGCTGGCTGAACTGCTCCTTCTCGTGGGTGTAGATCGAATCGAGGCTGGGCGTCTGGCGCTCGGCGACCATGTACGGCTGCATCAGCTTGCCGTCGTTGGCGACGGCCGCGGCGACCATGGCCATCTGGAGCGGGGTGGCGCGGTTGGAGGCCTGACCGATACCCGCCATGGCGTTCTGCGGACGGTTGTCCTTGGGGTAGGCGCTGGCGTCGGCGCGGACCGGGGTGAAGATCTCCTTGTTGAAGCCGAACTTCTCGGCCTCGTCCATCATCTTCTCGTTGCCCAGGTCGTCGCTGATCTTGCCGAAGACGCTGTTGCAGGACCACCGCAGGGATTCCCGGAGCGAGGCGTCCTTGCAGGGGATGTTGCCCTCGTTGTCGAGGTCCTGGGTGCTCAGCGGGAGACGCCAGGGCAGCGGCGAGTCCGTCTTGGCGTCGATGTCGGTGTACAGCCCGTTCTCCAGGGCCGCGGCGGCGGTGACGACCTTGAAGGTCGAGCCGGGGGGGTAGGTCTCGCGCAATGCCCGGTTGAGCATCGGCTTGTCCTTGTCCTTCAGGAGCTGCTGGCGGGCTTCCGAGTCCTTGTCGGAATTGCCCGCGAAGACCGACGGGTCGTACGACGGGGTGCTCACCAGCGCCAGGATCGCGCCGGTCTGCGGGTCGAGCGCGGCGACGGCGCCCTTCCTGCCGCCGAGCCCCTTGAAGGCGGCCTTCTGGGCGGCGCCGTTCAGCGTGGTGACGATGTTGCCGCCCTGCTTCTTCCCGCCGGTGAACATCGACAGCGTCCGGTTGAAGAAGAGCTGGTCGTCGTTGCCGGTGAGGATGCCGTCCTCGAGCTTCTCCAGCTGCGTGGCGTCGAAGGCCTGCGAGGCGAATCCGGTGACGGGCGCCCACATGGGGCCGTCCTTCCAGACCCGCTTGTACTTGAAGTCGCTGCCCTTGGTCTCGACGGACCCGGTGACGGACTTGCCGTCGACGATGATGTTGCCGCGCTCGTGCGCGTAGCGCTCGATCCTCACGCGGCGGTTCTCGTCGCGGCCGTTCAGCTCGTCGGCGCGGACGTACTGGAGGTAGTTGGTGCGTACGAGCAGGGCGAGGATGAGGACGCCGCAGAAGATCGCGATCCGGCGCAGGGGCTTGTTCACGGTCGGACCACCTGGGTCATCTCGGCGTCGGGTGAGGGGGCGGGGGCCGGGGCGGGGCGGCGGGCGGTGTCGCTGATCCGGATCAGGATGGCGATCAGCGCCCAGTTGGCCAGCACGGACGAACCGCCGTACGCGAGGAACGGCATGGTCATACCGCTGAGCGGGATGAGGCCCATGACGCCGCCGGCGACCACGAAGATCTGGATGGCGAAGGCGCCCGAGAGCCCGATGGCGAGCAGCTTGCCGAAGGGGTCGCGGGCCGCCAGAGCGGTGCGGACACCACGCTCGATGATCAGGCCGTAGATCAGGAAGACGGCCATCATCCCGGCCAGGCCCAGTTCCTCGCCGACGGTCGCGAGGATGAAGTCGGCGTTGGCGGCGAACATGATCAGGTCCGAGTGGCCCTGGCCGAGTCCGGTGCCGAGCGTGCCGCCGGACCCGAAGGCCATCAGTGACTGGGCGAGCTGGTCGCTCTGCGCCCAGGTCGCCTTGGAGAACGGGTCGAGCCAGGCGTTCACACGCTGCTGCACATGGGACTCGAAGGACGCCACGCCCACCGCACCGGCCGCGGACATCAGCAGACCGAAGACGATCCAGCTGGTCCGCTCGGTGGCGACGTACAGCATGACCACGAAGAGGCCGAAGAACAGCAGGGACGTACCGAGGTCGGTCTCGAAGACCAGGATCAGGATCGACAGGGCCCAGATCGTGATGATCGGACCGAGGTCGCGGCCGCGCGGCAGGTACATCCCCATGAAGCGTCGGCTGGCCAGCGCCAGCGCGTCACGCTTCACCATCAGATAGCCGGAGAAGAACACCGCGATCAGGATCTTGGCGAACTCTCCCGGCTGGA
Source organism: Streptomyces sp. NPDC056347 (assembly GCF_042262625.1). Classification (NCBI taxonomy): domain Bacteria; kingdom Bacillati; phylum Actinomycetota; class Actinomycetes; order Kitasatosporales; family Streptomycetaceae; genus Streptomyces; species Streptomyces sp. NPDC056347. Next base: position 52,829 of record NZ_JBHJQP010000003.1, read on the forward strand.
TGGTGAACGGGCCGAGGCTGATCCAGATCTTCGCGCCGTTCACCGCCGGGAAGAACATCGGCGCGATCAGCAGGACCAGCGCCACGGCCATCGAGATGTAGGTGTAGCGCTGAAGGATGCGGTGGTCCTTGAGAGCCACCAGCACCGCGACGAAGAGAGCGATGCCGATGGCCGAGTACAGCAGCTGCTTGGGGGCGTCGGGGCTGTACTTCCCGTACGCGAGCTCCGCGCGCTGGATCAGGCGCTGTGACTGGTCCAGTCGCCAGATCAGCACCAGCCCCAGCCCGTTGAGCAGGGTCGCCAGCGGCAGCAGCAGCGGGTCCGCGTACGGGGCGAACTTGCGCACCACGAGGTGGGCGACGCCGCCGAGCAGGATGAGTCCCGCTCCGTAACCGAACATGCCGGACGGGAGCTTGCCGTCGATGGCGAGCCCGACATTGGCGTAGGCGAACACAGAGATGGCGATGGCGAAGCCCATCATCATCAGTTCGGTGTTGCGACGGCTCGGTGCGTCGATCGCGCCGATCGTGGTCGTATTGGTGACAACGCTCATGGTGCTGAAGGCCCCCTACGGCTTTACTGCTTACCGCACTGCGGGACCAGCTTCTTCTCTTCCTCCGAGAGGCTGGGACCAGGAGTGGCAGTCGTTGCTTTCGGCTTGGTCTTGGTGTCCTTGGACGTGGACGACGTCTTGGGGGCGTCTGCGTCGATGCCGCCGGACTTGCCGGTGTCCGGGCGGGCATCGCTCTCCGCCGCCGCGCGTCGCTGGGCGTCCTTCTTGCAGGCGGACGCCTGGACCGCGAGCTCGGCGATCTTCTCGCGGGCCGCGGCGAGGTTGCCCTCGGGGATGGTCGCCTCGACCTGCTTGCGCTGATAGGGCGGGAGGTACTTGAGTTCGATCTCGGGGTGGTTCTTCTCGACCTTCGAGAGCGAGACCCACGCCAGGTCCTGGCTGATGCCGCGGAACAGCGCGACGTTTTCGTTCGTCGTGCCCACGTAGAACTGGTTCTGCGTCCAGCGGTAGCCGCCGTAGAGGCCGCCGCCGACGACGGCGAGCGCCAGCACGGTGTAGAACGACCGCTTCAGCCACTTGCGGCCGCCGCCGGGCTTCACGAAGTCGTCGTCGGTGTACGAGTCGAAGGAGCCTTCCGGCGTCTCTCCGTACGCGCCGCCGTCACCGCTGCCGGGCGGGCCGAAGCCCCCCGCGGGCGGCGGTACGGGACGGCCGAGGCCGGCCGCACGTCCGGCGGGGGTCTGCATCGCGGCCGTGCTCTCGGCGGCGGCCATCTGCGCCGCCTGGTTCTCGGCGACCGCGCCGACGACGACGGGGGTGTCGTTGAACTGCGAGGCCATGGTGTCGTTGCCGTCGACGTCGAGGACGTCGGCGACGATGCAGGTGATGTTGTCGGGGCCGCCGCCGCGCAGGGCGAGCTGGATCAGCTCGCCGATGGTCTCCTGGGGGCCCTGGTAGCTGGCGAGCGTCTCCTCCAGGGTCTGGTGGGAGACGACACCGGACAGCCCGTCGGAGCAGATCAGGTACCGGTCGCCGACCCGGACCTCACGGATGGAGAGATCGGGCTCGACCCGGTCACCGCTGCCCAGCGCACGCATCAGCAGCGCGCGCTGCGGGTGCGTGGTGGCCTCTTCCTCGGTGATCCGGCCCTCGTCGACCAGCCGCTGCACCCAGGTGTGGTCCTGGGTGATCTGGGTGAGGACACCGTCGCGCAGCAGGTACGCGCGGGAGTCGCCGACGTGGACCAGGCCGAGGCGCTGACCGGTCCAGAGCAGGGCGGTGAGCGTGGTGCCCATGCCCTCGAGCTGGGGGTCCTCCTCGACCATCACGCGCAGCTGGTCGTTGGCCCGCTGGACCGCCGTACCGAGCGAAGTGAGGATGTCCGAGCCCGGGACGTCGTCGTCGAGCTGGACGAGGGTGGAGATCACCTCGGAGCTGGCGACCTCACCGGCCGCCTGTCCGCCCATGCCGTCGGCGATGGCGAGAAGGCGGGGACCGGCGTAGCCGGAATCCTCGTTGCCCTCCCGGATCATCCCCTTGTGCGATCCGGCTGCGAAGCGCAGGGAAAGACTCATGCGCACCTCGCCTGTCGGCTCCGGGTACAGCCGGTCTCGAGCCACACTGCCCACCCTCCGGTCGGGAGCCGGACGGTGTCCGTTGCCCGGACTGCCCCGGCTCGCTCGCTCCGCTCGCTCATTGTCGTACTACTTCCGCAGCTCGATGACGGTCTTGCCGATCCGGATCGGCGCGCCCAGCGGAACAGGCGTCGGGGTGGTGAGGCGGGTCCGGTCGAGATACGTGCCGTTGGTGGACCCGAGATCCTCGACGATCCACTGGCCGTCACGATCGGGGTAGATCCTGGCATGCCTGCTGGACGCGTAGTCGTCGTCCAGCACGATCGTCGAATCGTGCGCCCGGCCCAGCGTGATCGTCTGCCCCTGGAGCGCCACCGTGGTGCCGGTGAGGCTGCCTTCGGAGACGACCAGCTTTGTGGGAGCCCCCCGCCGCTGGCGGCCGCCCGACTGCTGGCGCTGCTGAGGCGGCGCAGTGGCGTTCTGGCGCGTCTGCGAGGGACGTGCGTCGTTCGCGGTGCGGCGTGAGCCGCGCTGCGTGACACGCGTTCCGAACAGATCGCTGCGGATGACCTGTACGGCCACGATTACGAATAGCCACAGAACAGCCAGGAAACCTAGCCGCATGACCGTCAGGGTCAGCTCTGACATTGCCCCCGCTTCACCCTTCGGCTTGCCGGTAAACGATGGTGGTGCTGCCCACGACGATCCGCGAGCCGTCGCGGAGCGTAGCGCGGGTGGTGTGCTGCCCGTCTACCACGATGCCGTTGGTAGACCCGAGATCCTGGATCGTCGAGGGCGTTCCGGTCCGGATCTCACAGTGCCGACGCGATACGCCGGGGTCGTCGATCCGCACGTCGGCGTCGGTGCTGCGGCCCAGCACCAGCGTCGGGCGGGAGATCTGATGGCGGGTGCCGTTGATCTCGATCCAGCGTCGCACCTGCGCGTTGGGCAGGGGGCTGGGCCCGGCCGGCGGGTGCCGGTCGGCGCTGGACGCTCCGGGCCTGGCGCCCGGGGGCGGGCTCGGAGGCATGGGCGGGGGGGAGCTGGGCGGGTAGCCGTAGCCGCCGCCGGTGGTGGGCGGCTGCGGGCGGCCCGGTGCCGCGTGGGGCGGCTGGCCCCCGCCCTGGTGAGCCTGCTGCGACGAACTGGACGCCAGGGTGCGGCTGCGCACGCGGTAGAGCCCGGTGTCGAGGTCGTCGGCCTTCTCCAGGTGGACCTTGATGGGGCCCATGAAGGTGTACCGCTGCTGCTTCGCGTAGTCGCGGACCAGCCCGGAGAGTTCGTCGCCCAGCTGGCCGGAGTACGGGCTGAGCCGCTCGTAGTCGGGCGTGCTGAGTTCGACGATGAAGTCGTTGGGGACGACGGTCCGCTCGCGGTTCCAGATCGTTGCGTTGTTGTCGCACTCGCGCTGGAGAGCGCCGGCGATCTCGACCGGCTGGACCTCGGACTTGAAGACCTTGGCGAAGGTGCCGTTGACCAGACCTTCGAGACGCTGCTCGAAACGCTTCATGACTCCCATGGGGCACCTCCTCCGTTGTGGTCGTCCCTGTACTGCTTACTGATCGTATCCACGCGTCGGGAAATCGGCTGGTTCCCCTTGTCTGCCCTGTGGATGAGTGTCACCTCTCACACGGATCGTAGAGGCGGCCTCCTCACAGTGTCCCGCACGCGGGGTGCACACGGGAGGAGTGGGGGCGGCCGCCCGGCGTTCCCGTTTCCCTTCAGTCGACCGGTGAAACAACGGATGTGAATCCACCCCGTCCAGCGTGCTAATCTTCCGGATGTCGCCAGGCAATCGCACCGAAACGGTGAGAGAGCTTGGAAACACCACTCTTGCGCGAGTGGCGGAACGGCAGACGCGCTGGCTTCAGGTGCCAGTGTCCTTAGGGACGTGGGGGTTCAAATCCCCCCTCGCGCACAAGTAAGAAGCCCCACAGGCCCAACGGCCTGTGGGGCTTCTTCGTTCCCGGGTCAGATTTGTTTCACGTGAAACGTCTGATTCAGGCGACCTGTGATGGTTGTGTCCCATGTAACCATCTGCAGGCTTCTGTGCTCTATGTGGTGGTGTCGCCAGCCGAGTTGTAGCGCAGCAGGTACTCCGCGAACCGGGCGAGATCTTCTTCCGCCCAGTCCGCGAGGCGTTCGCGGTAGGCGGTGCGACGGCTGGTCTGGGTGGAGGCGAGGGCCTGGGTGCCCGCCTCGGTGGGGTGCAGAACCTGGATCCGGTGGTCGTCCGGGTCGGGGTGGCGCTCGACGAGCCCCAGTTTCTCCAGGGTGCCGATCTGTCGGCTGACCGTTGATTTGTCCAGCATGTAGTGCGCGGCCAGATCCGTCGCTCGACAGCCGTTCCGGTCCTCGATGTGGGCCAGCAGCGTGTACGAGACCAGGGGGAGCTCCGGATGGAGGCGGGCCGCCGTGGCCCGCGCGCGGCGGGCGAAGGCCGTCAGTTCTCGCTGGATGACGTCCAGCGCCGCTTCACGTTCCTCGGGTGTACCCGGCACTCTTCGGCCTCCGTCTCGCGATCCCGATTTCAGTTGTATAGTACAACGAGTTATAGGTTGTAAAACACAACTACTGGAGTTCCGCATGTCCGCAGGCCCGGGTGCCGCCCCTGGCTCCACCGCCGCCGCTCTCCGCCATGTGCTGGGCCATTTCGTCACGCCGCTGCTGATGTGCATCGGTATGGGGCTCGCCTACCTCGGGGCCTTCCACGCCCCGGAACCGCACGGTCTCCGGGTGGATGTGGTCGGATCGGGGCCGAGGGCCCAGGTCCTCGCGCAGACGCTCCAGGACAAGAGCGACGGGGCGCTGAGCGTGCGGACCGTTCCGGACCGGGCCGCCGCCGTGGACGACCTGAGGACACAGGCGAGTTACGGCGCCTACGTGCCCGGCAAGCACCCCGAACTGCTGGTGGCCAGTGCGTCCTCCGAGACCAGTGCCACGGTGGTGGAGAAGGTCTTCACCGAGGTCGCCGCGGAGCAGGGCGACCCGCTGAGGGTGACGGACACGGCGCCGACCGCGGGCGGCGACCCGACCGGCCAGGGCATCTTCTTCCTGCTGGTCGCGCTGAGCATCGGCTCGTACGCCTCGGTCGCGGTCATCGGGGGCGCGGGCGCCGTGCTGGCATTGCGGATCAGGGCCGCGCTGGCCGTTGCCGCGTCGCTGGTGGTGAGCGTGATCGGCGTGGTGTTCGCGGGGCCGCTGTTCGGTCTCGTGGACCAGGGACTCGGCGGCCTGTGGGCGATGGCCTGGCTCTACTCCGCGGGCATCCTGCTGATCGGCGTCGGGCTGCACACGTTCCTCAAGCGCTGGACGACACTTGGCCTGATGGTGCTGTTCGTGATGCTCAACTTCACCAGCTCGGGCGGCATTTTCCGCCCTGAACTGCAGCCGGGATTCTTCGCCTCGCTGCACTCCTTCTGGAACGGCGCCGGCTTCGTCGAGGGGGTGCGCAGCCATGTGTACTTCGGCGGGCACGCGCTCGGCGGCCACGTATTGGTGCTCGTGTTCTGGCTCGTGGCGGGTCTGGTGCTGATGGGCCTGGCAGGAATGGCCGAATCGAAGCGGCGGAAGGCCGCGACCGCGGCTGGTGGCTCGGTGGCTGCCCCGGTGGCGGCGACGGCCGAGGCGGCGGGGGCGGCGGTGGCTGTGAAGGCCGGAGAGGCAGGCGAGACCGATAGGACAGATAAGACGGGTGAGACGGGCGAGGCCGCCGAGATCGAGGAGGAACTGGAGGAGGCCGTCGGCGTCTGACGGTGATGGTCCTGACCGGAGCGAGCTGTTGTCCACAAGGTGCGGGACAGGTTTTCCACAGGGGTGAGCGGCTTTCCGCGGGCGGCGGTACCTTCGTCGGCATTGATCTGCGACGGGGCGTCGGGCCAGGAGCGCAGGGCGAGTGCGGGGGAGGCTGTGCGCCATGGGTGACAGCGGAGTGGCAGCGCCGGTTCGGCGTGCGGGTGCGGGTGCGGGTGCGGGTGCGGGTGCGGGTGCGGGTGACTCGCGCATTCCGGTCGTGCCTGGATTCGCGCGGAGGGCGGTCGCGGCGGGCGGGGGCGAGGCGCGGCCGCCGAAGGGTGCCGGCAAGGCACTGCGCAGGCGGGTGCCCCGGGCCTCGCACGCGCGCCTGGACCTTCCGGCGGGGCGGCCCGACGCGGTGCGGGCGGTGGAGGAGTCGAGCCGGGGCAGGGTGCCCGATCTCGCCCCGATCCGGGTGGGACGGATGGCGGCCACGCCCTTCGCCTTTCTGCGTGGCTCGGCCGGGCTGATGGCCCATGACCTGGTGGGCACGCCGGTCAGCGGGGTGGGTGCGCAGCTCTGCGGCGATGCGCACGCGGCCAATTTCGGACTGTACGGCGATGCGCGGGGCAGTCTGGTCATCGATCTGAACGACTTCGACGAGACCGTGTTCGGCCCGTGGGAGTGGGACTTGAAGCGTCTGGCCGCCTCGCTGGTGCTCGCGGGGCGCGAGGCGGGGGCGGACGAGGAGACCTGTCGGCAGGGCGCGTACGACGCGGTGGGGGCGTACCGGCGGACGATGCGGCTGCTGGCCAAGCTGCCCGCACTCGACTCCTGGAACGCCATCGCGGACGAGGAACTGGTCTCGCACACGGACGCACGGGATCTGCTCGGAACTCTGGAACGGGTCTCGGAGAAGGCCCGGAAGAACACCAGTGCCCGCTTCGCGGCGAAGTCCACCGAGGACTCCGCGGACGGCGGACGCCGTTTCATCGACGCGCCGCCGGTGCTGCGGCGGGTGCCGGACGGTGAGGCCGCGGCGGTCGCGGCCGCGCTCGGCGACTATCTGGGCACGGTCTCGGAGGACCTGGTTCCGTTGCTCGCCCGGTACGCGATACACGACGTGGCGTTCCGGGTGGTCGGCACGGGGAGCGTCGGCACCCGGTCGTACGTGGTGCTGCTGCTCGATCACCGGGGTGAGCCGCTGGTGCTCCAGGTGAAGGAGGCACGGCCGTCCGTACTGGCTCCGTACTTGCCGGCCGTCGGCTTCGACGTGCCGCGGGCGGCGCACGAAGGGCGTCGAGTGGTGCTCGGGCAGAGGCGGATGCAGGTTGTCAGCGACATTCTGCTGGGCTGGGCGACGGTGCAGGGACGCCCGTTCCAGGTAAGGCAGTTCAGGAACCGCAAGGGGAGCGTGGACCCGGCGGCGCTGGCGGCCGACCAGGTCGACGACTACGGCCGGATGACGGGTGCGCTGTTGGCGCGGGCCCACGCGCACAGCGCCGATCCACGGCTGATCGCGGGCTACTGCGGCAAGAACGACGAGCTGGACGAGGCGGTGGCGGCGTTCGCGGTGACCTACGCGGACCGTACGGAGGCGGATCACGCCGAGTTGGTGCGGGCGATAGGTTCCGGGCGGATAGCCGCCGAGCTGGGCGTATGAGCGGCACCTGAACGACCGGGTGTGCCCGGGACGTCGGCCGGGGCCATACGCTGGACGGGTGACCCACGAAGCCGCCGGGGTGCCGACCACCCGGAACGACGATGCCCCGAACGACGACGACCGGCAGGACGAGCCGTTCGAGCGGGACGGTGGGCCGGCCGCTGCCGGTCCCCGGTCCGGCGACGAGGCCGCGAGCACCGAGGCCGGAAGCGCGGATGCCGGGAGCGCCGGTGCGGGGAGTGCGGGCGGCCGGGACGAGGGGGAGCGGCCCGAGGCGCGTCTCGCGAGGGCGGTCCGGGCGGCGGAGCAGGCGCTGATCGAGTTCGAGATCGCGGTGGAGACCTTCCGGGTCGAGGTCGAGAACTTCTCGCGCCTGCACCACCAGAAGCTCGGCCCCATGTACACCCGGCTCGACGAGCTCGATGCTCAGATCGCGGAGGCCAGGGCCGCCAGGACGGGCGACCCGGAGGACATCCGCAAGGCGCGGGAGGCCCGTGCGGTCGTCATGCCGATGCCCGGGGTCGATGAGCTGTTCCACGACTGGATGGACTCCGACGGGCTGTCCCCCGAGGCCGCGGCGATGCTGACGGAGCAGCCGGTCCGGCCGCCCAAGCGGGTCCGGCCGACCGAGGAGGCGCGCAGGCTCTACCGCGACCTGGCCCGCAAGGCCCATCCGGACCTGGCGCAGGACGAGACGGAGCGGGCCCGCCGGGACGAGTTCATCGCCCGGGTGAACGCCGCGTACGGGCGGGGCGACGAGGAGCTTCTGAGCGAGCTGGCGAAGGAGTGGGAGGCGGGCCCGGCCGCCCCGGAGGCCGATCTCGGCGAGGCCGAGGAGCTCTACGCCCGGCTGAACTGGCTGACCCAGCGCAAGGAGCTTCTGACGGTCCTCGCCCAGGACCTGGAGGAGAGTGCCATCGGGGCCATGCTGCGGATGGCGCCGGACGACCCCGACCGGCTGCTCGAGGAGATCGCCGAGCAGCTGCTGGGCGAGGTCGCGCAGCGCGAGGCGGAGCTGGCGGCCATGGTGCAGTAGCGTTCCGGGTGACTCAGGTGCGTACGTACGAGAGAAGGCATGACCCATGAATTTCGCCCCGCTGCCCTCGGTGGACGTCGCGGCGGTTCCGTCGGACGGTTTCGTGCTGGACGTCCGGGAGGACAACGAGTGGGCGGCCGGGCACGTCGAGGGCGCTCTGCACATCCCGATGAGTGACTTCGTGGCCCGCTTCGGTGAGCTGACCCAGGCCGCCGAAGACGGTCGGCGCGTTCATGTGATGTGCCGGGTCGGCGGCCGGTCGGCCCAGGTCACCCAGTACCTGGTGCAGCAGGGCATCGACGCCGTGAACGTCGACGGCGGGATGCTCGCCTGGGACGGTGCCGGGCGCCCGATGGTCACGGACAACGGCGCCTCGGCCTTCGTGCTCTGAGCGGGCTGGAGCGTCGCTGGGCGCCCGTTCCCCGTCAGCCGAGGAGGTGCGCGGCCAGCAGGTCGCCCAGTGCCTCCTCGTGCGCCGCTGACGGGCCGAGGGACAGCTCGATCTGCTTCGCCCAGGCGTGGAAGCGGTGCAGTGGGTAGTCGGTGTCCGCGCCGAATCCGCCGTGAAGGTGCTGCGCCGTCTGCACGACCCGGCGTACGCCGTCCGACGCCCAGATCTTCGCCACCGCGACATCGCCCTCGGCGGGCAGTGTCCCGCCGGCCCCGGTGGAGATGCGCCAGGCCGCCTGCCAGAGCGTCACTTCCATGGCCCGCAGGTCGATGTACCGGTCGGCGGCCTGTACCGCGACGGACTGGAACGTCGCCACCGGGAATCCGAACTGCTCGCGTTTTCCGGTGTATTCGCTCGTCATGGCGAGCACGGCCTCACCGAGGCCCAGGGCGAGCGCGCACGTCCCGGTGGTGAGCAGGGCGCGCAGCCATTCCCAGGCCCCGGGACGGTCGATCAGGGTGCGGTCGCCGACCCGTACGGACTCCAGCCGGACCTCGGCGAACCGTTCACCGGTGGTGGATACCTGCTCGGCCAGGGTGACGCCGTCCTGGTCTGGCCGGACCAGGGCGATGACGGCCCGCCCCTCGGCGGTACGGGCCGGAACGGCTATCCAGTCCGCCGCGTACGCCCACGGCACCGCCGTCTGCGTCCCGTCGAGGACCCAGCCGGTCCCGTCATCCGCGGCGGCTCCGCCCGTCGCGGCCGGTCGCGCCGCGGTCGCCTCCATCGTGGTCGCCTTCGCCGCGGTCTCCGGGCGGGCCGTGACGGCGCGCTCGGCGGGGTCGTGGCCGGAGCGGCCGTTGGCCCCGACGGTGAACACCAGCTCGCCCCGGCCGGCCCGGGGCAGCAGCTCGGCGGCCAGCTCCGGGTCCCCGTACCTATGGAGCGCCGTCGCGACCGCGCAGGTCTCCAGCAGCGGCACCCGCGCCAGTACCTTGGCGGACTCGCGCAGCACCAGGCAGAGCGCGACGGGGTCGAGCCCCGCACCGCCGTGCTCCGGCGGCAGCGTGAGGCTCAGCAGATCGGCGGAGGCGAGCCGCGACCACAGCGGGCGGTCGATGTCCTCGGCCACCGCACCCGGTACGAGGGCGGGGCTGGGAACCCCGTCCGGTGCGACCCCCGCGAAGACCGCTCTCGCCGCCTCCGTGGCCGCCTGCTGCTCCTCGGTGAAGGTGAAGTCCATTGCCCTGGCCTCCCGCTGACCGACGCCCCTGCCCGAATCTGACGGATCGTCAACATAGAACAGGTTCTACGAGAAGGGAACAAGTGGCGGGGGGTCAGCGGTCGAAGTCCAGCTCCACCTCCGGGGTGGCGGGATGCGACTGGCAGGCCAGCACATAGCCCGCGTCCGTCTCCTCGGGCTCCAGCGCGAAATTACGGTCCATCCGCACGTCGCCCGAGACCAGGAAGGCCCGGCAGGTCCCGCACACCCCGCCCTTGCAGGCGTACGGCGCGTCGGCGCGGCTGCGCAGGACGGTCTCCAGCAGCGATTCGCCGTCCTCCACCGGCCAGCTGCCGGAGCGGCCGTCCAGGGTGGCGGTGAGTCTGCTGTGCGTGGGCGCCGCGGTCCGCGGGCGGGTGTCCGTGCCCGGGCCGTCGTCCACATGGAAGATCTCCTGGTGGACGCGGGTCCGGTCGACGCCCAGACCGCGCAGTGCCTGGTCCGCCGCCCGGACCAGCCCGAACGGCCCGCACAGATACCAGCCGTCCACCTCGTCCACCGGGAGCAGCGCGGGCAGCAGTGCGGTGAGGCGGCCCTCGTCCAGCCGCCCGGAGGGCAGGCCCGCCTGCTGCTCCTCCCGGGAGAGCACCGTGACCAGCTGGAACCGGTCGGGATAGCGGTCCTTGAGGTCGGCGACCTCGTCCAGGAACATCGTCGAGAGCGCTGTCCGGTCGCTGCGGATCAGGCAGAAACGGGCTTCGGGCTCACGCGCCAGCAGCGTGGTGGCGATGGACAGGACCGGCGTGATCCCGCTGCCCCCGACGACCGCCGCGAAGTACCCGGGGCGGGGCGCCAGCACGAAGCGGCCCATCGGGGGCATCGCCTCGACCAGGTCGCCGACGGCGAGTTCCTTGAGGGCGTACGTGGAGAACCTGCCGCCGTCGACGAGCCGGATGCCCACCCGCAGGACCGGCTCGTCCGGCTCCTCGGTGGCCGGGGAGCAGATCGAGTACGAACGGCGGATCTCTTCGCCGTCGGCCGTGTACCGCACATTGAGGTGCTGACCCGGCTTGTGGCGGAAGGTCTCGCGCGACTCGGGCGGCACGGCGAGGGTGACGGCCACCGAATCGTCCGTGAGCCGTTCGATCGTGCGGACCCGGAGCGGATGGAACATCTACAACTCCTTGAAATGGTCGAACGGTTCGCGGCACGACACGCAGCGGCGCAGCGCCTTGCAGGCGGTGGAGGAGAACCGGCTCAGCAGCTCCGTGTCGGTCGAGCCGCAGTGCGGGCAGCGGACCGAGAGGGTGAGCGGCACCGGCCCGCCGGCGTGGGCCGCGGTGCCGTGCGGACGCGGGGGAGCGATGCCGAACTCGGCGAGCTTGCGCCGCCCTTCCGCGCTGATGTCGTCCGTGGACCAGGCCGGTGAGAGCACGGTGACCACGGAGACCTCCGGTATGCCGTGTTCGTGCAGCACCTTCTCGATGTCGCGGGACATGGCCTCGATGGCGGGGCAGCCGGTGTAGGTCGGGGTGAGGTGCACGGTGACCTGGCCCGGGGCGACGACGTCCACGCCCCGGAGCACTCCCAGCTCGTCCAGGGTCAGCACGGGCAGCTCGGGGTCGGGGACGGAGCCCGCGAGGCGGCGCAGCTCCTCCTCCAGGAGCGTTTCGGTCACCATGACGCCCCCGGGTGGCTGCGGTGCAGGTGCTGCATCTCGGCGAGCATGCGCCCGAAGGGCTCGGTGTGGATGCCCTGGCGTCCGGCCCCCGCCGCCCACGCCCCGGACCGAGGGCCGGTGGGCAGGGTCAGGGCGGCCTGCTCCAGCACCGCGGAGACGGACTGCAGCCAGTCGCCGTCGAGCGACTGCCAGTCGATGTCGATTTCCTCGACCGGCTCGAACAGCTCGCCGGTGAATCGCCACAGGGCGTCCACGGCGCGCTGCATCCGGTCATGGCTCTCGTCCGTGCCGTCACCGAGCCGGAGCGTCCAGTGCTCCGCGTGGTCCTGGTGGTAGGCGACCTCCTTGACGGCCTTCGCCGCCAGACCGGCGAACGCGCCGTCGCCGGAGGCCAGCCGCTCGTACAGCAGCCGCTGGTAGGTGGAGAAGTAGAGCTGGCGGGCGATGGTGTGGGCGAAGTCGCCGTTGGGCTGCTCGACCAGCTGGACGTTGCGGAAGGCCCGTTCCTCGCGCAGATACGCCAGCTCGTCCTCGTCGCCGGCCAGGGAGAGGAGCACCCGGGCCTGGCCCAGCAGGTCCAGGGCGATGTTGGCCAGGGCCACTTCCTCCTCCAGCACGGGGGCGTGGCCCGCCCACTCCCCCAGCCGGTGCGAGAGCACCAGCGCGTCGTCGCCCAGGGCGAGGGCCGCGGTCACAGGTGCTTCACCCCTTCCGGGATCTCGTAGAACGTCGGGTGGCGGTACGGCTTGTCGCCGGCCGGTTCGAAGAAGGAATCCTTCTCGTCCGGTGAGGACGCCGTGATCTGTGCGGAGGGCACCACCCAGAGGGAGACGCCCTCGGAGCGGCGGGTGTACAGATCGCGCGCGTTGCGCAGGGCCATCTCGGCGTCCGGTGCGTGCAGGCTGCCCGCGTGGGTGTGGGAGAGGCCGCGGCGCGAGCGCACGAACACCTCCCACAGGGGCCATTCGGTCGAGCTGCTCATGCTGTCGCCTCCTCGTTCCCGATGGGACTTCCGGTCCTCACCGCTGTCCGTTCCGGTGTGTGCTTCTCGGCGTAGGCGGCCGCCGCCTCCCGCACCCAGGCACCCTCCTCGTGCGCCCGGCGGCGCTGACCGAGGCGCTGCTCGTTGCACGGGCCGTTGCCCTTGAGGACCTCCTGGAACTCCGCCCAGTCGATCGCGCCGAAGTCGTGGTGTCCGCGCTCCTCGTTCCACCGGAGGTCCGGGTCGGGGAGGGTGAGGCCGAGCGATTCGGCCTGTGGGACGCATATGTCCACGAAGCGCTGGCGGAGCTCGTCGTTGGAATGCCGCTTGATCTTCCAGGCCATCGACTGCGCGGAGTGGGCGGACGCGTCGTCCGGCGGGCCGAACATCATCAGGGACGGACACCACCAGCGGTTCACCGCGTCCTGCGCCATCTCGTGCTGCGCGGGGGTGCCCTTGCCGAGGGCGAGCAGCAGCTCGTACCCCTGGCGCTGGTGGAAGGACTCCTCCTTGCAGATGCGGACCATCGCCCGTGCGTACGGGCCGTAGGAGCAGCGGCACAGCGGCACCTGGTTGGTGATCGCGGCACCGTCCACGAGCCAGCCGATCGCGCCGACGTCCGCCCAGGTCAGCGTCGGGTAATTGAAGATCGACGAATACCTCTGGCGGCCGGCGTGGAGCTTGTCGAGCAGCTCCTCGCGGCCTGTGCCGAGGGTTTCGGCCGCGCTGTAGAGATACAGGCCGTGGCCCGCCTCGTCCTGCACCTTGGCCATCAGGATCGCCTTGCGGCGCAGCGAGGGCGCACGCGTGATCCAGTTGGCCTCCGGCTGCATGCCGATGATCTCGGAGTGGGCGTGCTGGGCCATTTGCCTGACCAGGGAGGCCCGGTACGCATCGGGCATCCAGTCACGTGGCTCGATGCGCTCGTCCGCCGCCACCGCGGCGTCGAACGCCGCCTGCAAGGCCTCGTCCGCCCCCGCGGGCCGGCCCGCTTCCGCCTGCGCTGTCTGGTCCGCAGCCACTGCCACCATCCCGGGCTCCCTACCGACCGATCGTTCGGTTCAATGTCTTCAATGGTGAGTCGGCGGCCCGTAGGGTGTCAACCCTGTGGATAACTGACCGGGGATCGACGGGGATCGTCGACGGGGATCGGGGCGGGATGGATTCGTACGACGGCCTGGGCGTCGAGAGCGGGGACGGGCCTGAGGGACCGGGATCCGAGCAGCGCGAGAAGGACGCCTCGGACGCAGGTCAGGAGCCCGAACCAGGCCCTCGGAGCGGCATGGCCGGCCTGTCGCTCCCGTACCAGATAGTCGCCGCGCTCGCGCTGTCCGTGATCGGGCTGGTCGCCTGTGGGCAGCTGGCCATGGTCTTTCTGCACGTCGCCCCCTCCAACACCCTGACCAAGCAGCACGGCGAGGCGGTCGACGAGTGGATCTACCCGGAGTTCGAGCAGAACTGGAAGCTCTTCGCCCCCAATCCGCTCCAGCAGAACGTCGCGCTGCACGTGAGGGCTGAGATAGCCGGTCCCGACGGCGTCCGTACGACCCGCTGGATGAGCCTTTCGGCCGAGGACGGCAAGGCGATACGCGGAAACCTCTTCCCCAGCCACGTCAATCAGAACGAGCTCCGCCGCGGCTGGGACTTCTACCTCAATTCCCACGACAACGAGGACCGGGCCAACGGCCTGCGCGGCGAGCTCTCCGAGCGCTACATCCGCCGCATCGTGATGCTCCGCCTCGACGGGCACGACTACGGCGGAACCGTCCGGCGCGTCCAGGTCCGCTCCGAGACCCGGTCGGTCGCGGCACCCCCGTGGAGCACCGAGAAGATCAGTACCGAGCCGTCCTACCGGGTCCTGCCGTGGTGGACGGTGACCGACGCGGACCTGCCCGCGAACGCCGAGGGGGCCGACAAGTGACCACGCCCGCCCTCGGCCGCCGGGCCGACCACAGGATCGCCCGCGCCATCCAGCGCGTCACGTCCACGGCCTTCGGTCCGTACCAGAGTGCCGTCATCCGGATCGGGTTCTCGGCCACCTACCTCTTCTTCCTGCTGCGCGAACTGCCGAACCGCCACGAGCTGTACGGCCCCGACGCCCCGTGGCGCTGGGACATGGCGCAGCAGCTGATCTCCAACAACCAGGCGTTCTCCGCGCTCATGTGGTCGGACAGCGCCGTCTGGTTCGAGATCGTGTACGCGATCGTGCTGATCTCCGCCGCGCTGCTGATGGTCGGCTGGCACACCCGGGCCATGTCCGTCCTGTTCATGGCGGGGGTGCTCTCCGTCCAGAACCGCAGCATCTTCATGGGGGACGGCGGCGACAACGTCATCCACATCATGGCGATCTACCTGGTGCTCACGCGCTGCGCGCGGGTCTGGTCGCTGGACGCCCGGCGGGCGGCGCGCCGGGAGCGGGCGGCCCGGGAGAATCCGGAGCGCCCGGTGCGGGGGGACGTGACCGGTCCCGTGCTCTGGGTCGTGCTCGGCGCGGTGCTGGTCGTCGCCGGTACGACGAACGGGCTCGGCGGCACCTGGTGGCTGCCGACGCTTCTGTGGATCGTGTGGGTCGGCGAGGGCGCCTGGTGGTTCGTGAACCGTTACGCGCCGCACAGCCAGTCGCGCGTCCTGCTCGACGTCATCGCCAACCTCGCGCACAACGCGACCCTCGTCGTGATCATGGCCGAGGTCTGCCTGATCTACGCCACCGCGGGCTGGTACAAGATCCAGGGATCGCGATGGCAGGACGGCACGGCGCTGTACTACCCGCTCAGGCTCGACTACTTCACGCCGTGGCCGTGGCTGTCGGACATCCTCGCCTCCAACGGTGTCATGGTGATGCTGATCACGTACGGCACGGTCGCCGTCCAGGTCGCCTTCCCGTTCACCCTGTTCAACCGGCGGGTCAAGAACGTGCTGCTCGTCGCCATGATGTGTGAGCACGCCGGTATCGCGCTGCTGCTCGGACTGCCCTTCTTCTCCATGGCGATGATCGCCGCGGACGCCGTCTTCCTGCCGACCGTCTTCCTGCTCGGGCTCGGCTCCCGGGTGACCTCCGTCCGGGAGCGGCTCTTCCCCGGCCGGGTCGGCGTCCCCGCCCCGCGGCGGGACGGTGCCGCCGAGGAGGCTCCGCAACGCGACGACGGGGGCCATACGCTCGTCGGGTGAGCAGGAACGAGAGCGGTAGCACGGACAGCAGGGGCGACGCGGAGCCGGCACAGTACGACGACGGCTTCGGGCCGGAGATCGGCGTCGGGCCGCACCCGCTGCCGTGGCCCGCGGACGAGCGGTACGACCCCGAGCTGCTCGCCCACGGCGACCGGCGCAATGTGGGCGACGGCTACCGGTACTGGACCAGGGAGGCGATCGTCGCCGATCTGGATCCGCGGCGGCACGACTTTCACGTCGCGGTGGAGAACTGGGGCCACGACTTCAACATCGGCTCCGTGGTGCGCACGGCGAACGCCTTCCTCGCGAAGGAGGTCCACATCGTGGGCCGGCGGCGCTGGAACCGGCGCGGCGCGATGGTCACCGACCGGTACCAGCATGTGCGCCACCACCCCGACACCCGGTCGCTGACCGCGTGGGCGCGGGCCGAGGACCTGCCGATCATCGGCATCGACAATCTGCCGGGGTCGGTACCGCTGGAGCGGACCGAACTGCCGCGCCGTTGCGTCCTGCTCTTCGGGCAGGAGGGGCCGGGGCTGACCGAGGAGGCCCGTGAGCACGCGGCGATGGTGTGCTCGATCGCGCAGTTCGGTTCGACGCGGTCGATCAACGCGGGCGCCGCGGCGGCCATCGCCATGCATGCGTGGGTGCAGCGGTACGCGGAGATCCCCGGGGCGGTCGAGTAGAGCTGCCCGGCCGATCACGGCCGGGCCGCGGGGCGCGGTGCCATAGGGAAGGGAGGGGCGGGGCCGATTCCGGTCGGCCATGCCCCAGT
>NZ_JBHJQP010000003.1:69579-109309 GCF_042262625.1 Streptomyces sp. NPDC056347
GCACCCCCTCCCCCTGGGGTTGTGGGGGGGCTTTTTTTTTTTTATCCCCCCCCGGCGGGGGGCCCGCGGGGGGGGGGGCTCGCCCCCCGCCCCCCCCCCCCCCGCCCGCCCCCCGGGACTCGGTGCCATAGGGAAGGGAGGGGCGTGGCCGATTCCGGTCGGCCATGCCCCTTTGGGGTGCTCGCCCGGTGTGGTCAGGCCTGGCGGCGGACCTCCACCATGCGGAAGCGGTTGGAGACGAAGGCTCCGTCGCACAGGGCGGCATTCGCCGCCGGGTTTCCGCCCGAGCCGTGGAAGTCGGAGAAGGCCGCGGTCTGGTTGACGTACACCCCGCCGGTCAGGTTCAGCGACAGCTGGGCCGACTCGTCCAGGCAGACGTCCTCCACCGCGCGCTCCACCTCCGGTGAGGTGGTGTACGCGCCGACCGTCATCGCGCCCCGATCGCGGACCGTGCGGCGCAGCAGCTCGATCGCGTCGGCCGTGGAGTCGACCGCGACCGCGAAGGCGACCGGACCGAAGCACTCCGACAGGTAGTGCTTCTCGTCGTCGGGCTTGGTGGCGTCCAGCTTGATGACGACGGGGGTGCGGACCACGGCGTCGGGGAACTCGGGGTTGGTCACCTCGCGGGAGGCCAGGGCCACCTCGCCCAGCTCGGGGGCCGCTTCCAGGCGGGCCTTCACATCGGGGTTGACCAGGGCGCCCAGGAGCGCGTTCGCCCGGGCGTCGTCGCCCAGCAGGCCGGTGACCGCCGCGGCGATGTCGGTGACCACCTCGTCGTACGTCCTGTCGCCGGTGTCGGTGGTGATGCCGTCCCGGGGAATCAGCAGGTTCTGCGGGGTCGTGCACATCTGGCCGCTGTACAGGGAGAGGGAGAACGCCAGGTTGGAGAGCATGCCCCGGTAGTCGTCCGTGGAGTCGACGACGATCGTGTTGACGCCGGCCTTCTCCGTGTAGACCTGGGCCTGGCGGGCGTGGTCCTCCAGCCAGTCACCGAAGGCGGTGGAACCGGTGTAGTCGATGATCCTGACTTCCGGGCGGAGTGCCAGGGACTTCGCGATGCCTTCGCCGGGCCGTTCGGCGGCCAGGGCGACCAGGTTGGGATCGAAGCCCGCCTCGGCGAGCACCTCGCGGGCCACACGCACGGTGAGCGCGAGCGGAAGCACCGCGCGCGGGTGCGGCTTGACCAGGACGGGGTTGCCGGTCGCCAGGGAGGCGAAGAGGCCCGGGTAGCCGTTCCACGTGGGGAAGGTGTTGCAGCCGATCAGGAGCGCGATGCCGCGTGGTGCCGCGGTGAATGCCTTCCGCAGTTGCAGTGGGTCGCGCTTGCCCTGCGGCTTGGACCAGTCGACGCCGCGCGGGGTGCGGGTCTGCTCCTCGTACGCGTACGCCACCGCCTCCAGGCCGCGGTCCTGGGCGTGCGGGCCGCCGGCCTGGAACGCCATCAGGAAGGCCTGGCCGCTGGTGTGCATCACGGCGTGGGCGAATTCGTGCGTCCGCGCGTTGATCCGGGCGAGGATCTCCAGGCAGACCAGTGCCCTGGTCTCGGGGCCCGCGGCCCGCCAGGCGGGCATGGCCGCTCGCATCGCGGGAAGAAGGATGTCCGCGTCGGCGTGGGGATACTCGACGCCGAGCGCCGGTCCGTACGGGGAGACCTCACTGCCCGCCCAGCCGTCGGTGCCGGGCTGGCCGAGGTCGATCCGGGTGTTCAGCACGGCGTCGAACGCGGCCTTGCCCTCGGCGGCGCTCAGACTGCCGGGCGCGCCGCCCTCTCCGTAGGCCTTCGGATGTTCGGGATGCGGGGACCAGTAGCCGCGCGTACGGATCGCGTCGAGGGCCTGGTCGAGCGTGGGGCGGTGCTTCTCGGAGAGCAGGTGCGGGGAGAGCTCGGCGGCCATGACGGACCAACTCCTCGTCGAGCTGGGCAGGAACGGGCGGACAGAGTTAGAGTAACCGAACGATCGGTCGGGACAAGGGGGCCCACCAAACCTGTGGACAACTCGTAGGGGAGGATCGCGGACATGACCACGGCCAAGCGGGACACGTACACCCCGGAGACCCTGCTCACCGTTGCCGTCCGTGTTTTCAACGAGCGCGGCTACGACGGCACGTCCATGGAACATCTGTCCCGGGCGGCGGGGATCTCCAAGTCGTCCATCTACCACCATGTCGCGGGCAAGGAAGAGCTCCTGCGCCGGGCGGTCAGCCGGGCGATCGACGGCCTCTTCGCGATTCTCGGCGAACCGGGGGCCGTGCAGGGGCGGGCGATCGAGCGGGTCGAGTACGTCACCCGCCGTACCGTCGAGGTGCTGATATCCGAACTGCCCTACGTCACGCTGCTGTTGCGGGTGCGGGGCAACACGAAGACGGAGCGCTGGGCCATGGAGCGGCGCCGCGAGTTCGACCAGCGGGTGGCCGATCTGCTCAAGGCCGCCGTCGCGGACGGCGACCTCCGCTCCGACGTGGACATACGACTGGTGACGCGGCTGCTCTTCGGCATGGTCAACTCGCTGGTGGAGTGGTACCGGCCGCTGCCCGACGGCGGGGTCGACGGCGAACTGGTGGCGGACACGCTCGTGCGGGTGGCCTTCGAAGGGATGCGGGCCAGCCGCTGAAGCCGCCGGGCGGGCCGGCGGCCGGAAGGCCGGTGGGTGGGTCGGCCTTCGGCCAGGTGTGGGGCGGTTCCCGGGCAGCTGCGGATCGGTTCTCAGCCGGGCGGGGCCCGGGTTTCAGTCGTTCTCGGGTCGGCTTTCAGTCGAGCTCGGCGGGCCGGGCCGGGCCGGGGATCAGGTCCGTCTCCTCGAACACCAGGATCGTTCGGGTGGAGAGCACCTCCGGGATGGCCTGGATCTTCGTCAGGACCAGTTCGCGCAGTGTTCTGTTGTCCGGGGTGTGCACCAGCAGCAGTACGTCGAAATCGCCGCTGACCAGCGCGATGTGCGTGGCCCCCGGAAGTGCCTGGAGCTCCTCGCGCACCGTGCGCCAGGAGTTCTGGACGATCTTGAGGGTGATGTACGCGGACGCCCCCTGCCCGGCCCGCTCGTGGTCCACGCGCGCGCCGAAGCCGCGGATCACCCCGTCGTCGATGAGCCGGTTGATCCGGGCGTAGGCGTTGGCCCGGGAGACATGGACGCGGTCGGCCACCGACCGTATCGAGGCACGGCCATCCGTCTGGAGCAGCCGCAGGATGTCGCGGTCGATGGCGTCGAGCGGGCGCGCGGGCGGAATCGGGCCCGAGGTGCTGCCCCCGTCGGCCATTTGTTCAGCTGACATGTGCCCCCGCCTCCCTGCCCTGGACGACCTGCCTCTATCCCAGGCTGTGGAGAACCGTTTGTCCACAGGCTGGAGGTGCCTGTAGCCAAAATGCCTTCACGACCGAACAATCGGTAGGTGAGGCAGGCCACAGCCGCGCCTCGGACAGCGCTCGACATTTCGATGCTTTTCGACACCCCTCGGCATCGGACGATCCCCTGATGCCGACAGACGCCGCTCGAAACCCCTCGATGCCAGGAGGTGCTTGTCATGACGGTCCAAGAGCTGCCCGGCGCGGCCGCGTACCGGCCCACGCCGCCCCCGGCCTGGAAGCCGCTCACCGATCCCGCGCCGCTGCTCCCGGACCCCGAGCCGTACCGCGTGCTCGGTACGGACGCCGCGGCCGACGCCGATCCGGAGCTGCTGCTGCGGCTCTACGCGGAACTGGTCCGCGGCCGGAGGTACAACGCGCAGGCCACCGCCCTCACCAAGCAGGGCCGGCTCGCCGTCTACCCGTCGAGCACCGGGCAGGAGGCCTGCGAGATAGCGGCCGCGCTGGTGCTGGAGGAGCGGGACTGGCTCTTTCCCAGCTACCGGGACACCCTCGCGGCGGTGGCGCGCGGGCTGGACCCGGTCGAGGCGCTGACCCTGCTGCGAGGTGACCGGCACACCGGTTACGACCCGCGTGAGCACCGCGTCGCACCGCTCTGCACCCCGCTCGCCACGCAGCTGCCGCATGCCGTCGGGCTGGCGCACGCGGCGCGTCTGAAGGGCGACGACGTGGTGGCGCTCGCCATGGTCGGGGACGGCGGGACCAGCGAGGGCGATTTCCACGAGGCCCTGAATTTCGCGGCCGTCTGGCGCGCTCCGGTCGTCTTCCTCGTACAGAACAACGGCTTCGCGATCTCCGTGCCGCTGGCGAAGCAGACCGCCGCCCCGTCCTTGGCGCACAAGGCCGTGGGGTACGGGATGCCGGGGCGGCTGGTCGACGGGAACGACGCCGCCGCGGTCCACCAGGTTCTTGCCGAGGCGGTGGCGCGGGCCCGCAGCGGCGGCGGGCCGACGCTGGTGGAGGCGTTGACCTACCGCATGGATGCCCATACGAACGCCGACGACGCCACGCGATACCGCGCGGACAGCGAGGTGGAGGTGTGGCGGGCGCACGACCCGATCCGGTTGCTGGAGCGGGAGCTGACCGGGCGGGGGCTGCTCGGCGACGACGGGATCGAGGAGGCGCGCGCGGCCGCCGAGCGGATGGCGGCGGCGTTGCGCGAGCGGATGAACGCCGATCCGGTGCTGGAGCCGATGGATCTGTTCGCCCATGTCTACGCGGAGCGGACCAGCCAGCTCCGTGAGCAGGCGGACCTGTTGCGGGCCGAACTGGAAGCCGGCCAGGACGATGTGGAGGAGGGGCGATGACCACCGCAGCGGTGACGGCCGGGCAGCGGACGACCAAGGCCAGGCCCGCCACGATGGCGCAGGCGCTCGGGCGGGCGCTGCGCGACTCGATGGCCGAGGACCCGGCGGTGCACGTCCTCGGTGAGGACGTCGGCACGCTCGGCGGGGTCTTCCGGATCACCGACGGCCTGGCGAAGGAGTTCGGCGAGGACCGGTGCACGGACACCCCGCTGGCCGAGTCGGGCATTCTCGGGGCGGCCGTGGGCATGGCGATGTACGGGCTGCGTCCCGTGGTGGAGATGCAGTTCGACGCCTTCGCCTACCCGTCGTTCGAGCAGCTGGTGAGCCATGTGGCGAAGATGCGGAACCGGACGGCCGGTGCCATGCCGCTGCCGATCACGATCCGGGTGCCGTACGGCGGCGGGATCGGCGGGGTCGAGCACCACAGCGACTCCTCGGAGGCGTACTACATGGCGACGCCCGGCCTCCACGTCGTCACCCCGGCCACGGTCGAGGACGCGTACGGGCTGCTGAGGGCCTCGATCGCGTCCGACGACCCCGTGGTGTTCCTGGAGCCGAAGCGGCTCTACTGGGCGAAGGCGGACTGGTCGCCCGAGGCGCCGGCGTCCGTGGAGCCGATCGGCCGGGCCGTGGTCCGCAGGCAGGGGCGCAGCGCCACGCTGATCACGTACGGTCCGTCGTTGCCGGTCTGCATGGAGGCGGCGGAAGCGGCCGTCGAGGAGGGCTGGGACCTGGAGGTCGTGGACCTGCGCTCGCTGGTGCCCTTCGACGACGAGACCGTCGCGGCCTCCGTGCGGCGTACGGGGCGTGCGGTCGTCGTGCACGAGTCCTCCGCCTTCGGCGGGCCGGGCGGTGAGATCGCGGCCCGGGTCACGGAGCGCTGCTTCCACCACCTGGAGGCGCCGGTGCTGCGGGTCGCCGGGTTCGACATCCCGTACCCGCCGCCGATGCAGGAGAAGCACCATCTTCCGGGCGTGGACCGGGTGCTGGACGCGGTCGCCCGCTTGCAGTGGGAGGCGCAGAGCTGATGGCCCAGGTGTGCGAATTCAAGCTGCCGGACCTCGGCGAGGGGCTCACCGAGGCGGAGATCGTGCGCTGGCTGGTGGAGGTGGGCGATGTCGTCGCCATCGATCAGCCGGTCGTCGAGGTCGAGACGGCCAAGGCGATGGTGGAGGTGCCGTGCCCGTACGGGGGTGTGGTGACCGCGCGGTTCGGCGAGGAGGGCTCGGAACTCCCGGTCGGGGCGCCGCTGCTGACGGTCGCGGTGGGAGAGGACGCGGTGCCGTCCGCCGAGGATGGTGCCGGTGCCGGCCCTCTTGCCGAGGGCGGGGCGGGGGCCGGGACCGGGGCGGAGACGTCCGGGAACGTGCTGGTCGGGTACGGGACGGGTGCTCCGGTGGCGCGGCGCCGGCGGGTCCGTCCCACTGCGGTGACGGTGGCGTCTGCTTCCGTACGGGGGGCTGGAGCCCCGGCTGCGGAGCCGGTTCCCGCTGCTGCGCCGGATGTGGTGGAAGCGCCGGTGCCGGGCTCGGCGCCAGGGCCGGTGGCGGTTGTCTCGCCGTTGGTGCGGAAGCTCGCCCGGCAGCATGAGCTGGATCTGCGGGAGCTGGCGGGTTCGGGTCCGGACGGGCTGATCCTGCGCGCCGATGTCGAAGCGGCGATCAGGACGCGGGGCGAGCGGGCGGCGGCTTCCGCGGCGGTTCCTTCGGTGGCCGCGGCCCCGGTGGGCGCTGCCCCGGCGGCCGGGACCGCTCCGGTGCGGGTCGTCGCGGCGGGGGCCGGGCAGGAGGCGCAGCGGATCGCGTTGCGCGGTGTGCGGGGGGCGGTCGCCGACAAGCTGGCGCGCAGCCGACGGGAGATCCCCGACGCCACCTGCTGGGTCGACGCCGATGCCACCGAGCTGATGGCGGCACGGGCGGCCATGAACGGCGCGGGTGGTTCGGCCGCGGGGCCCAAGGTGTCGGTGCTGGCTCTGCTGGCCCGTATCTGCACCGCCGCGCTGGCCCGGTTCCCCGAGCTCAACTCCACGGTGGACCTGGAGGCGCGGGAGATCGTGCGCCTGCCGCAGGTCCACCTCGGGTTCGCGGCGCAGACCGAGCGCGGGCTGGTCGTCCCCGTCGTACGGGACGCGCACGCCAGGAACGTCGAGTCGATCGGCGCGGAGATCGCCCGGTTGACCGAGGCGGCGCGGGCCGGGCGGCTGACTCCGGCCGAGCTGACCGGCGGCACGTTCACGCTGAACAACTACGGGGTGTTCGGCGTCGACGGGTCGACCCCGATCATCAACCACCCGGAGGCGGCGATGCTGGGCGTCGGCCGGATCGTGCCCAAGCCCTGGGTGCACCGGGGGGAGCTGGCGGTGCGTCAGGTGGTCCAGCTCTCGCTGACCTTCGACCACCGGGTCTGCGACGGCGGTACGGCGGGCGGCTTCCTGCGCTACATAGCCGACTGTGTGGAGCAACCGGCGGTGCTGCTGCGCACGTTGTAGCCGTGGCCGTGGCCGTGGCCGTGGCCGGGGAGCGGCGTGGACGGTTGTGGGCGACGCTGTGCGGCCGTGTGCGGCCGTGTGCGGCCGTGGGCCCCTTCTTCCGGGAGACCGGGAGACCGGGAGACCGGGAGACCGGGAGACCGGGAGGAACCGCTGGGCCCGCGGCCCGCATACTCGGAGGCATGACCGCGTATGACGCCATCGTCTTGGCCGGAGGGGCCGCCAAGCGGCTCGGCGGTGCCGACAAGCCCGGGATCCGGGTCGGTGGCCGTGCGCTGCTCGACCGGGTTCTCGCGGCCTGCGCCGACGCCTCGACGACCGTGGTGGTGGGCGGGCGCCGGCCCACAGTGCGGCCGGTGACCTGGGCGTACGAAGAACCCCGGGGCGGTGGCCCGTTGGCCGCACTCGACGCCGGGGTCCGGCGGACCACGGCCGACCGGTTCCTGGTGCTCTCCGCCGACCTGCCGTTCCTCGGGCCGGGCACGGTCGGGGCGCTGCTGTCGGCCGTACGGGAGGAGCGGTGGGAGGGGGCCCTGTGCGTGGATCGGCAGGGCCGGGACCAGCCGCTCGTCGCGGTCTACCGTGCCGAGCCGCTCCGTCGCGAACTCGCGCTGCTCGCCGCCGAGCACGGCGGTCTGTCCGGGCTTCCCCTGCGTCTGTTGACGAGCGAAATGGACCTTGCCCGGGTGGAGCTCGACCCCCTCGCCTCTTTCGACTGCGACACCTGGGAGGACATTGCGGTGGCCCGGGCCCGCATCAGAGAGCATGGGGCCGTGCTGGATGAATGGATCACCGCAGTCAAGAACGAACTCGGTATCGAACTCGACGTCGACACCGACGTCCTGCTCGACCTGGCCAGGGACGCCGCTCACGGTGTGGCCCGGCCCGCCGCGCCGCTGACGACCTTCCTGGTCGGGTACGCGGCGGCCAAGGCCGCCGGTGAGGCAGCGGGCGAGGGCGGTGACGGTGCCACGGCGGTGGCCGAGGCCGCCCGGAAGGCCGCCGCACTCGCCCTTCGCTGGGCGGACGAGAACGAGAAGCGGTGACCGGCCCCGGCGGTGCGGCCGGTACGCCCTCGGGCGGCGGCTCGTTCTCCGCTGCCGACGCGGGTTCGGACCCCGGATCGCGGGCGTCCGAGGTGGAGCGGGCCGTGGAACAGGCCCTCGCGCTGGTCGCCGGCAGCCCGTCCGACGAGCACCGCCCCATGGGCCGACGGCCCCCTGGCACCGGACAGCCGCAGGGGCGGAGGGCGGGCTCCTGGCCGGAGGCCCGTGCGCTTGCCGCTCGGACGGGGCGTGCCGCAGGGGCCCGGTCCGTCCGGGTTCCGCTCGACCGGACACTCGGGCAGGTCCTCGCCGAGCCGCTGGTCGCGCTCACCGACCTGCCGTCCTTCGACACCTCCGCGATGGACGGGTGGGCCGTCTCCGGGCCGGGGCCGTGGCAGATCCAGGAGGCCGGGGGCAGGGACGGGGCCGGGCACGAGGGCCGGACCGGGGGCGGCGGTGTGGGCATCCTCGCCGGAAAAGGAACCGTCCCCGAGCTGCCCGACGGGTCCGCCGTACGGATCGCCACGGGCGCCCGCATCCCGCCCGACGCCACCGCCGTGATCCGCAGCGAACACGCCCGCGTCGACGGGACCACGGGCCCGCTCCACGCGGAGCGCCGGGTGCTGCCAGGTCAGGACATCAGGCCCAGGGGCCAGGAATGCCGCTCGGGCGACCTGCTGATGCCCGCCGGAGCGCTGATGACGCCCGCCGTTCTCGGCCTGGCGGCCGCGGCCGGGTACGACACGCTCGCGATGGTGCCGCGCCCACGCGTCGACGTGCTCGTGCTCGGCGACGAGCTGCTGACCGGCGGCCTGCCGCACGACGGGCTGATCCGCGACGCGCTCGGCCCGATGATCGGCCCCTGGCTGCGCGCCCTGGGGGCCGAGGTGTCGGCCCCGCTGCACCTCGGGGACGACGCGGCCGCTCTGCGTCACGCCCTGACCACGTCCGACGCCGATCTGGTGATCACCACGGGCGGTACGGCCGCGGGGCCCGTCGACCATGTTCACCTTGTCCTCGCCGAGGTCGGTGCCGTGCTGCTGGTGGACGGGGTCGCGGTCCGGCCCGGCCATCCGATGCTGCTGGCCCGGCTCGGAAGGAGGGACGCGGCGGACCGGGCCGCGGCCGGGCGTGGAGAACGGGGCGGGGACGGCGACCGGGACAGGTACGTCGTCGGGCTGCCTGGTAACCCCCTGGCCGCCGTCTCCGGGCTGCTCACCCTCGCCGAGCCCCTGCTGCGCGGGCTGGCGGGCCGGGCACCGGAACCGCCGTACCGGATTCCCGTCAGCGAGGACGTACAGGGACACCCGCACGACACCCGTCTGGTACCCGTCGCCCACCACACGGGCGGCCTGGAAACGGACGCCGGAGCCAGGGGCGGAACCGGGGGCGGTGACGAGTGC
Source organism: Streptomyces sp. NPDC056347 (assembly GCF_042262625.1). NCBI lineage: Bacteria > Bacillati > Actinomycetota > Actinomycetes > Kitasatosporales > Streptomycetaceae > Streptomyces > Streptomyces sp. NPDC056347. The sequence goes on from NZ_JBHJQP010000003.1 coordinate 79,185, forward strand.
GTCGTACCGCTGCGTTACAACGGTCCAGCGATGCTTCGTGGCATCGCCGCGGCCGATGGACTGGCCGTCGTACCGCCGGGCGGGGTACGGTCCGGCACCGAAGTGGAGATCCTCGATCTCCCGTGGGCCTCGGCGCTGCCGTGGACGGAAGGGTGTTTCACGTGAAACTTCCCGGCCACGATGCGATGGCCAGGCGTGCGGACGAACATGTCGTACCCACTCGGGTGCTGCTTCCGCGCAGGGTGGTCGACGGACCGGCGCGGCAGGTGGCCAAGCGGCTGCTGATGGCGCTTCTGGTCCTGGCCGCCACGGTGCTGATCGTCTGGCTGGACCGGGGCGGTTACCACGATGCCGCCGACGACAAGGTCGACCTGCTGGACGCGGTGTACTACGCCACGGTCACCCTCTCCACCACCGGCTACGGCGACATCACCCCGTACGGGGACGGCGCCCGGCTCACCAACGTGGTGCTCGTGACACCACTGCGGGTGCTCTTCCTGATCATCCTGGTCGGCACCACCCTCGAGGTCCTCACGGAACGGACCCGGGAGGATTTCCGGCTGAAGCGTTGGAGAACCAACTTGCGCGAGCACACCGTCGTCGTCGGCTTCGGTACGAAGGGCCGCTCGGCCATCCAGACCCTGCGTGCCACCGGCCTGAAGAAGGAACAGATCGTCGTCGTCGACCCGGCGACCAAGGTGATCGAGATCGCCAACGCCGAGGGATTCGTCGGCGTGGTCGGCGACGCGACACGCAGCGAGGTGCTTCTGCGGGCCGAGCTCCAGAAGGCGCGCCAGATCATCATCGCCACGCAGCGCGACGACACGGCGGTGCTGGTGGCGCTGACGGCCCGGCAGCTCAACCGCGGCGCGAAGATCGTCGCGGCGGTCCGCGAGGAGGAGAACGCCCCGCTGCTCCGGCAGTCGGGCGCCGACGCGGTGATCACCAGTGCCAGCGCGGCGGGCCGGCTGCTGGGTCTGTCCGTGCTCAGCCCGAGCGCGGGCACGGTGATGGAGGACCTGATCCAGCAGGGCAGCGGGCTCGATCTCGTCGAACGGCCGGTGATAAAGGCCGAGGTGGGCAAGAGCGTCCGGGAGACCGACGACCTCGTGGTCAGCGTGCTGCGCGGGCACCGGCTGCTGGGTTACGACGATCCCGCGGCCAGCCCGCTCCAGTTGACGGACCGGCTGATCACCATCGTCCGGGTCTCGAACGACACGCCGCCAGAGCAGCTGCCCAAGGTCGGACCGCGCCCGCTCGACTGACTCGGCCGCCGACGGCTTCGTCGCCTCACGGGTTTCGAGTACTTCACGGGTTTCGGGGACTTAGCGGCTTCACGGGTTTCGGGGACTTCGTGGGGGTACGGAGTAGCCTCGCCGCCATGTATGCGATCACGATCCCTGAACCCGGTGGCCCCGAGGCGCTCGTCTGGGCCGAGGTGCCCGATCCGGTGGCCGGTGAGGGCGAGGTCCTCGTCGATGTGGCCGCCAGCGCGGTCAACCGCGCGGACGTGTTGCAGCGGCAGGGGCTCTACAACCCGCCGCCCGGCGCGTCCCCGTATCCCGGACTGGAGTGCGCGGGGCGCATCTCGGCGGTCGGCCCCGGCGTCACCGGGTGGGCGGTCGGCGACGAGGTGTGCGCGCTGCTCGCGGGCGGCGGATACGCGGAGAAGGTGGCCGTGCCCACCGGGCAGCTGCTCCCGGTGCCGGACGGTGTCGAACCGGCCCTGGCGGCGGCGCTGCCCGAGGTGACGGCCACGGTCTGGTCCAACGTCTTCATGGTGGCCCATCTGCGTCCCGGCGAGACGCTGCTGGTGCACGGCGGGTCCAGCGGCATCGGCACGATGGCGATCCAGCTCGCCAAGGCCGTGGGCGCGCGGGTCGCGGTCACCGCCGGGGGGCCCGAGAAACTGGCGCGCTGCGCCGAGCTGGGGGCCGACGTCCTCATCGACTACCGGCAGCAGGACTTCGTCGAGGAAGTCCGCCGGGCGACCGACGGGGCCGGGGCGGACGTCATTCTCGACATCGTCGGCGCGAAGTACCTGGACCGGAACGTGCAGGCGCTCGCCGTGAACGGCAGGCTGGCCGTCATCGGTCTCCAGGGAGGCGTCAAGGGCGAGCTGAACCTGGGCGCCCTGCTGAACAAGCGGGCGGCCGTCACCGCGACCTCGCTGCGCGGCCGCCCGCTCGCCGAGAAGGCCGCCATCGTCGCCGCGGTGCGCGAGCACGTCTGGCCGCTGATCGCGGACGGCGTCGTACGGCCGGTCGTGGACCGTACGGTGCCGATGCCGGACGCCGCCGAGGCGCATCGGGTGCTGGAGTCCAGTGCGCACATCGGGAAGGTCCTGCTCCAGGTACCGCCGCGCTGACGGTCGCCCGCGCGGCGATGGCGGCGATGACGTGCTGCGGGGGCGGGCGCTGTGCGGCTGCGAGCCGTGGGCCGGGGCGCCGTGCGGCCAGGACGCGCTGCTGGGCGTGGGGTGGCTGAGGCGTGGCGCGGGCGGGCGCTGTGTGGTTACGGCGGGCTGTCGGCGTTCGCGCAGCCGCGACGCGCTGCCGGGCGCCGCGCAGCGCGTCGTGCCTGCGTGGCTTCGTGCCTGCGTGGCGTCGCGCCTACGTGCCTGGGTGGCTTCGCGCCTGCGTGGCTTCGCAGCCCGGATACGTGCGAAAGCCCGGCGCACCGGTCGTGGACCAGGTGTGCCGGGCTTTGTGCGAGGTTCGGTCGGAGGTCAGAGATACGGGCCCGTGCGGACCGGCCCGTGCGGGTCGGGGTCGCTGCCGTCCTCCTCGTGGATGCTGCCCGGCGGGAGGGCGCGGCGCATCTGCTCCAGCTGGGCCCGGGCCGCCATCTGCTGGGCGAACAGGGTCGTCTGGATGCCGTGGAAGAGGCCCTCCAGCCAGCCCACCAACTGGGCCTGCGCGATCCGCAGTTCCGCCTCGGAGGGCACCGAGTCGTCGGTGAACGGCAGGGAGAGCCGCTCCAGCTCCTCCACCAGCTCCGGAGCGAGGCCGTCCTCCAGCTCCTTCACGGAACCGGCGTGGATCTCCTTCAGCCTGACCCGGCTCGCCTCGTCGAGAGGAGCCGCCCTGACCTCTTCGAGGAGCTGTTTGATCATGCTGCCGATGCGCATGACCTTCGCGGGCTGTTCGACCATCTCCGTCACCGGGACCTCACGCGATTCGTCGTCAGTGCCACCGCCGCCGCCGATCGCCATGCCGTCCTGCCCCACCACGAGGACTTGGGGGTGCTCCTGCGACCGTTCATTCCTCGGCATCTCCATGGCGTCATTGTCTCGCACACCTGCTGTACGACACTGTGGTGCCCCCGCAAACGGCTGATCCACCATCGCGCTCCGCCATCCGGTCCGTCATCCGCTCCGTCAACCGGTCCGTCATCCGGTCCGTCATCCGGTCCGTCGGGCCGGTGCGACGCGCGAGCGGGTGAGCGCCGCGGCGAGCAGTCCGGCCAGCAGCGGAACCACCACGACGATCACGCCGAGGGTGCCCCAGGGCAGTGCGATCGGTGTGTACGCCGACTCCATGGGGAACTGGCGCATCGCCGCCATCGCGTCGCGCAGATCGACGAGCCGCAGCGCCACCGCGGGCACCAGGCCCGCCACCGTGCCGAGCACCACCCCCGTGAGCGCCACCACGAGGCACTGGAGGCCGGACAGCCGGCGCCGTACACCCGGCGGTGCGCCCACCGCGCTGAGCGTGCCGAGGTCGGCCTCCGCGTCGGCCTTCGCGAGCCCCGTGGCGATCGCCGCCGCCCCCAGGGTCACCACCCCGGCGAACAGCGTGAGGATCAGCAGCGCGGTGTCCTCCCTGCCGGAGGGGCCCGACTCGGCCCGGAACCAGATGCCGCCGCCCGTCTGGTCGAGCGCCGCACGCGTCCGCTGGTTCTCGGCGTTCGTCGGCGGGTGGACGGCGGTGTACACGCTTCCGGCGGGGGCGGTGTGCAGGCCGAGCCGGTCCGCGGCGCGCTGCGGCATGATCAGGGTCGTGCCGGGCGTGGCCGCGTACTTCGCGGGCGCCACGTACACCTTGATCCGGTCCGTGGTGGTCCGGGGCCTGCCCGGGTGCCGGTCCCGGTTCTTGACGTCCTTGGCGCTGTAGCGGTGCACGGCCTCGATGGTGACCTCGCCGTTCTTCGCGTACGCCTCGTTGAGCAGGACCGGGGTGCCCGCCGCGAGGGCCTCGGCGGCGGCGGGGTCGTCGAGCTTCGCGTGGACGTCGAGCAGGGTCCGGTCCCCGACGAGGATGCCGGTGGAGCCCGAGTCGAACATCGCCGCCGGTGAACCGACGGCGAGGCAGGCCGGGGACCGCATCAGTTCCTTGTGCTCGTCGGCGGAGAGGCGGGCGGCGAGCTTCCCGGCGCCCTTGCCGGAGAGCGGGCAGGTGTGGCCCTTCCCGGTGGGCAGGACCAGCCGCAACGAGCCGCAGTCGGCTTCCTCGCCGCCGTAGACATTGCAGTCGCTGCCCGCCCAGACCCGCCGGTAGTCGGCGCGTTCGCCGGTGACGGCCAGGTTCCGTTCGACGGCGGCCCGGGCCTGCGGGAGCCGTTCGGCGATGTCGGCCTCGACGGAGAAGGCGGCGGAGAGCACGACGGTGCCCTCCGTCATCGTGGGGACGTAGTCGAACTCCTTCTCGGCCACGGAGCTGGACATGTACGTCGCGACGGCCACCGACCCCGCGACCGCCGCCATCACGGCCGCGACCGCCGGAGCTGTACGGCCCCGGTTGCGGGCGGCGTCGCGCAGCGCCATCCGGGGCGAGAGCGGCAGCCTGCGGCCGAGCCGGCCGAGGAGGCCGACGAGCACCGGGATGCAGGCGAGCAGCCCGAGTTCGGCGGTCACCGAGCCGCCCACGATCAGCAGGGCGTTGCCGCCGGTGCCGCCGAGGACGGCGACGGCGACGCCGAGGACCAGGACGCAGCAGCCCAGCATCGGCAGGACCCGGGAGGAGCGGCGGACGCCGCGTCGGCCGGTCAGCGATTCGAGTACGGGGCGCCGGCCGGCGGCGACGGCCGGTGCGAACGCCGCGAGAAGACCGGTGATCAGACCGAGCGCCGCGATGCCCAGCAGTTCCGCCGGCCGCAGATCGAGGGAGACGAAGCGGCGTCCGGCCCACTCCTCGATCATCGGGCGGAACACGGCGGTGAGCCCGAGCCCGGCCGCCACACCGGCCACCGCCCCGATCCCGCCGAGCACGAGACCGCCGCCGAGCACCACGGCCCGGACATGGCGCCGGTCCCCGCCGCAGGTGCCGAGGAGGCCGAGCTGACGGCGGGAGCGGCGCGCGCCGACCGCGAAGGCGGGCCCGGCGAGCAGCACGATCTCCAGCACCGCCATGGCCGGCACGGTGACGAGCGCGACGCCCAGCTCCCCGGCGTCGGCGCCGTACGGTGTCCAGCCCTTCCGGGCCAGCGGGACCTCGGAGTCCGGCGGCGGGTCGAGCACGACCTGGCGGGACTTGACGAGGACGCCCGACTCATTGGCCCGCCTGATGTCGGGCCAGGTCACCCCCACCCCTTCGGGGCCCTTGACCAGCCAGTCCCTGGGGGTCGTGTTCGGTGGCAGCACCTTCTTGTCGTGCGCGGCCACGGCCTGCCAGGGGGCGATGACCGCTCCGGGGTCGGCGTACAGCGCCTGGTTCCGCAGCGCGGCCGGTTCCTCGACGACGCCGGTGATCCGGTACGTCCGGCCGGAGTTGCGCACGGTGGTGGTCGAGCCGATGTCCAGCCCGGTCGCGCTCAGGAACGGCTCGGTGGCCGCGACTTCGTCCCCGCCGTGCGGGTATTCGCCGCGTACGAGGTCGATCAGGCCGCGGACCAGCGCGTCCGAGGTCCGGACCTCGCGGATGTCGGTGCTGGTGACGCCGTACTTCGTGGTGACGTCCGCGGGGACGGACTCGACGCTGATCGCGCGCGAGCCCCTGGGGAACGTGGCTCCGATGTCCACGGGCAGCTCCGAATCCGAATCCGAATCCGAATTCAGCTCCGTATGCGGCCCGGAGTCGGACCTCGGCTCCGACTCCGAGGGGCTCTCCTCGACCCGCTCGTACGCGGTGCCGTCCGGCAGCTGCTCGATGGCGCCGCCGGTCTGCTGGTCGCTGAAGAGGGCGTCGGCGGCGCCCATCTCCGCCGTCAGCTGTTCGGCCGTGGTCGGCTCCGAGCTGCGGTACGTCACGTCGAGCGCGGTGACGCCCAGTACCGGCAGGGCGATCATCGCGACCACCAGCGCGCTGCGGCCCTTGGCGCGCAGGGCGTCGCGCCGGGCCATACGGAGGGCCGCGCGCCAGCCCGAGAAGGCGTTCACTCAGCGACCCCAGCGGCCCCAGCAGTCCCAGCGGCTCCGGCGCTCAGCAGCGATTCGGCGCCGGTGCTCCGCGACTGGTCGACGATCACGCCGTCCCGCAGGAACACGACCCGGTCGGCCCAGGCCGCGTACCGGGGCTCGTGCGTCACCATCACCCCGGCCGCGCCGCGGTCGCAGCGGTTGCGGAGCAGCGCGAGCACCGCCTCGCCGGTCTCGGAGTCGAGGGCCCCGGTCGGCTCGTCGGCGAGCACCAGCCGCCGGTCCCCCACCAGCGCACGGGCGATCGCGACGCGCTGCTGCTGCCCGCCGGACATCTCGTCCGGGAACCGGTCGGCGATCTCCAGCAGCCGCATTTCCTCCAGTGCCGCCCGTGCCTCCTTGCGGGCCTTGCGCACGGGGACGCCGTCGAGCTCGCGCGGCAGGGCGATGTTCTCGGCTGCGGTGAGGGCGGGGATGAGGTTGTAGTCCTGGAAGACGTAGCCGACGCTGCGGCGGCGCAGGGCCGCGACGCCCTTGCGGCCGAGGGCGGCGATGTCCCGGCCCTCGATGACGACCTGGCCGCTGGTCGCGGTGTCGAGGCCGCCCGCGAGGGTCAGCAGCGTCGACTTGCCGGAGCCCGAGGGGCCCATCACGGCGACGAGTTCCCCGGCGTGGACGCGGAGGTCGACGCCGCGCAGCGCGTGCACCTCGGCGGGGCCGGAGCCGTGGACGCGTGTGAGCGCCCGGAGTTCGAGCACCGGTTCGTCGGCCGGTGGCGGCGGCCCGGCGGGTGTCGCGGCCTGGGTCGGGGCGTGCGAGGACATGGTGAGCGGTTCCCCCCAAGGAACGGAAAGCGGGTGAGTGGCGAGGCGTACGGCGCTACGGAGCGCCGGGACGCGTCACGTGCGGGGCACGGCCCGGCCGCGCGCAGGGGCTCCGGACGTACGGGCACCGGGTGTACGGGCACCGGGTGTCCGGGCACCGGGTTCCGGTTCCCTGGCGGCGGCCTCGGCGAAGCGGACGAGCCGGGTCTCGCAGTGGTCGAGCCAGCGCGCCTCGGCCTCCGCCTGGAAGATCAGCTGGTCCAGTACGAGCAGCCAGGCGACCTCGTCGCGGTCGGCGGGCACCTCGCCGAGCGACCGGGCCTTGAGGCGGGTGTAGTCCTGCATCGCCTTCAGGGTGTGGTGGCGCTGGGACTGGATGACGGCGCGGATGTCGACACCGGGCACGCCGACCGCCATGGCCAGCTTGATGGCCAGCTCGTCGCGGGGCGGGCTGCTGCGGTCGACCGGTGTCTCGAACCAGCTCCGCAGCTCGGTGCGTCCGGTGCCGGTGATCGCGTAGAGGGCGTGTCCCTGGTCGTCCTCGTCGTCCTGGACGACCAGGCCGTCGCGCTCCAGCCGGCCCAGCGTCGTGTAGACCTGCCCGACGTTGAGCGGCCAGGTGGAGCCGGTGCGGGACTCGAATTCGGTACGGAGCTGGGAGCCGTAGCGAGGCCCCCGTTCCAGGAGGGCAAGCAGCCCGTGGCGGATCGACATACTCAGTATGTATACCGAGTATGCTCATCGGTGCAAGCTCCCCGCCTCCCGGTTCAGTCGGCGCGGCGCATCCGGTACGCGAAGAAGCCCAGGCCCAGCCCGATCAGCGCGACCCCTCCGCCCAGGGACAGCTGCTTCACCTGGTGCACGGTCGCGGGGTTCAGGGCCTGCTCGGGGTGGGGTTCGGTGCCGGGGAGCGCGTCGGCGGCGGGCGGTGTGCCCGCGGCGTCCGCCGGGGACGGGGGCATGGACTGGTCCAGCAGGCCGTCCGCGTGCGCGAGTTCCTCCGGCGAGAGCTGTCGCCCGGGCCGCGGTCTCCCCACCCCCGCCTCCTGGCCGGCCAGCGGGGTCTGTGCGTCCGTGGGGGACGCCTCGGCGCTCGCCGAATCCGGCGTGCGGGACGGTGGGCCCGGTGCCGGAGCGGCGGCGGGCGCCCCGGAAACCGGAGCCGAAGAGGCCGAAGGGACCCAAGGGGCCAAGGAGGTGGCCGGGGCGGATGGGATGGACGGGGCGAAGGAGGCCGAGGGGGGCAGTGGCGCGGACATGACGGGCCCGGCCGAAGGTGCGGCCGCTCCCCCCGGGCCACCGGAGGGCGGTGCGTGTGTTCCGGCCGGGGCGTGCGCGGGCGGAGCCATCGAGGAGTTGGGCGGCCCCACTGGCCCCCCGGGCGCCCCCTGCCCGGCCCTCGCCTCACCGGCGGCGCCCCCCAGTGCGGCACCCGCCGTCAGTACCAGGCAGACCAGGCACTGCGTGGGCCGTGAAAGAAGAAGTCCCGGAGACATGGCGCCAGCGTCACATGTGCCGATATGTCCGGCATCTCCGGAATCCTCGTACTACGCCACTCGGGCCGACGCCCCGGGCCGGGAGCCCGACAGCCCGAGCCCGACAGTCCGAGCCCGACGCCCCGACCCTCAGGCCCCGACCCCCCGGGCTCACCCCGCGCTCAGGCCGGGTCCCCCGTGGCGACGCGCAGCTCGAAGTGGGCGCCGACCTTGTCCACGGCGGTGCCGGCCGACGGGAACTGGTCGATGATCTGGTCCTCCGCGTACGCGTTCCCCGGCACCTTGATCTTCTTGATCGTCCAGCCGGCCTTGTCGGCGCACGCCTTGGCGGAGAGGAAGTCCTTGTACATGAACTTCGGGGCGTCGACCTTCTCCGGGTCGTCCATGTTCTCGGACGCGTCCGTGCAGTCCTCGGTGTCCATGGTCCGGTTGCGCTCCGGCGGCCGGTGCTCGCCCGCGACCGGGGTCTTGTCCGTGTCCGAGCCGCCCTCGTCGTCGTTGCCCAGCGACTGCACCGCGATGAACCCGCCGGTCCCGACCAGCGCGACCGCGATCACGCCGATGGCCACGCGCATGGCCAGCGGCATCCGCTGCCTGGAGCCGCCCCCGCCCCTGTTGGCCGGCGTCTGCGAGGCCTGGGGCTGCGGGGACATCCCGTACGGCGGCGGGGTCTGGTGCGGCACCGGGGACTGCGCCTGGTACGACGGGACCGACTGCGGGTAGCCGTACGAGGGCGCCGGCGTCGGGGCCGGTGCCGGGGTGGCCGGTCCGTACGGCCCCGACTGGTAGGGCCCCGGCTGGTACGGCGTCTGGACGCCCTGCGCCCCCGCGCCGGACTGGTCGAGCGGCGGGAAGACCGCCGAGCCGACGCCCGAGCCGCTGCTCACCGGAGCGCCGCCGCCCGCGACGATCACCGGCGCGCCCGCGGCGCCGCCCGCGGCGAGCACCCGGGCTATCTCGTCCTGCATCGCGGCAGCGCTGGGGAAACGTTCGTTCGGGTTCTTCTTGAGCGCGCGGGCGACCAGCGCGTCGATCGCCGGGGTGACCGAGCGGTTGATGCTGGAGGGCGCGACCGGCTCCTCCTGGACGTGCGCGTACGCGATGGCCAGCGGGGAGTCCGCGTCGAAGGGGATGCGCCCGGTCAGCAGCTGGAACAGCATGATGCCGACCGAGTACAGGTCGGAGCGGGCGTCCACGCCGCGGCCCAGGGCCTGCTCGGGGGAGAGGTACTGCGGGGTGCCGACGACCATGCCGGTCTGGGTCATCGACGTGACCCCCGACTGCATGGCGCGGGCGATGCCGAAGTCCATGACCTTCACGACGCCGCGCTTGGTCACCATGACGTTGCCCGGCTTGATGTCGCGGTGCACCAGGCCCATCTCGTGGCTGGTGTCCAGCGCGGCCAGCACGTCGTTGGTGACCTTCAGCGCCTTGTCGGCGGGCATCGCGCCGTGCGTCTGGATGTCGGACTGGAGCACGGAGCCGAGCGGCTGCCCCTCCACGTACTCCATGACGATGTACGGCATCAGCGCGCCGCCGAGCTCGTCCTCGCCGGTGTCGAAGACCGAGACGATGTTGGTGTGCTGGAGCTTGGCGACGGCCTGCGCCTCGCGCCGGAACCGCTCGCGGAAGGACTGCTCGCGGCCGAGCTCGGTGTGCAATGTCTTGATCGCGACTTGACGGTCCAGCGCGGTGTCGTACGCCAGGTACACCGACGCCATGCCGCCCTCGCCGAGCAGGTCGCGCAGCTGGTACCGCCCGCCGGCGACCGAACCGCCCGCGTAGCGCCCCTGAGCGCCGTGTGCGCCGTCCTGGCTCATGACTTGCTTCCCCCTCGGCGCGACTGCCGCGATCATCCCTTATTACGCGCCAAGTCTGCCCGAGGGGTACGACACGTCAAGCCAGGTGCCCGTTCCGTGACCGTACGCACAAGAAGAGTCTCGGAAGCGTTACAGGAACCGCATGGAATTTGCCCGGACGACGTCCTGGGCGGTTGCATGGCCGGTCCGTCTCGGCGACGGGGTGTCCCCGGGAGCCTGTAGCGTGACGTGGCAATGCAGTGGAGTCTTCCGACTCGCACCGTCCGGCGTGCAGCGTGGCAGGTCGGCCGGGCACGGCCCGGCGAGGGCCGGACGCAGGACGTGAACGGGCGCGGTCAGGCACGGCCGGACGCGGACGGACGCGGCCCGGACACGGAAGACCCTGACACCGTGAGAACCCGCGGACGCGCGGACAGATACGACGGCGAGGACTGATGGCACCCGAATCCGAAGCAAACGGCGGCGGAGTTTCGGATGGCACCGAATCCTGGGGCATCGACGGTGTCGTGGGCGACGGGCGTTACCGGATGACCCATCGCCTCGGCCGGGGCGGAATGGCGGAGGTCTTCGCGGCCGAGGACGTGCGGCTGGGCCGTACGGTCGCGGTGAAGCTCCTGCGTTCCGATCTCGCCGAGGACCCGGTGTCCAAGGCCCGGTTCACGCGCGAGGCGCAGTCGGTCGCCGGGCTCAACCACCATGCGATCGTCGCCGTGTACGACTCCGGCGAGGACGTCGTGGGCGGGCAGACCGTCCCGTACATCGTGATGGAGCTGGTCGAGGGCCGCACCATCCGCGATCTGCTGCTCAACGCCGAGGCCCCGCCGCCCGAGCAGGCGCTGATCATCGTCTCCGGGGTGCTGGAGGCGCTGGCGTACTCGCACCAGCACGGCATCGTGCACCGCGACATCAAGCCGGCCAACGTGATCATCACCAACTCCGGTGCGGTCAAGGTGATGGACTTCGGCATCGCCCGCGCGCTGCACGGCGCGCAGTCGACGATGACCCAGACCGGCATGGTCATGGGCACGCCGCAGTACCTCTCCCCCGAACAGGCCCTCGGCAAGGCGGTCGACCACCGGTCCGACCTCTACGCCACCGGCTGCCTGCTGTACGAACTGCTGGCGCTGCGGCCCCCGTTCACCGGAGAGACGCCGCTCTCGGTGGTGTACCAGCACGTCCAGGACATGCCCGTGCCGCCGTCCGAGGCGCTGGGTTCGGTGCCGCCGGAGCTGGACGGCCTGGTCATGCGCTCCCTGGCGAAGGACCCGGACGACCGGTTCCAGAGCGCGGAGGAGATGCGCGGACTGATCCAGTACGGCCTCCAGATGCTCCAGGCGCAGGGCGGCCACACCGGTACGTGGAACACCGGCCCGGTCGCGATGTACGAGGGCGGGAACACCCCGGCCATGGGCATCAACGGCAGCACGATGGCGATGGGCCACCCGCCGCACGGGGAGACCTCGCAGGGCCCGATCCTGCCGCCGATGAACCCCGACGACGGCGGCTACGACGGCGGGCAGCACGGCGCCGGCAGCGGCGGCGGGCGCGGCAAGCTGTGGCTCTTCGTGGTGCTCGCGCTGATCGCCATCGGGGCGGGTGTGGCCATCGCGGTCAGCGCGGCGCAGAACAGCGCCACGAACCACGACAAGAAGCCCGACAAGACGTCCACTTCGCCGTCCCCGAAGCACAGTCCGTCCAAGCCGGCCGACGACCAGACCGAGAACACCCAGGTGCCGGAGAACTCCACCGGCAATCAGCAGGACACGTCCCCGCGGCAGACGTACCAGCCGCCGACCACTACGACCGAGCCGACCGAGCCGGAGACGGACCAGCCGACCGCCCCGTCCACCGGCACCGACAACGGCGGTACGGGCACGGACGGCGGCAGCACCGGTGCGGACAACGGCGGTACGGGCACGGACGGCGGCACCGGAACCGACGGCGGCAACACCGGAACGGACGGCGGCAGCACCGGAACGGACGGCGGCAGCACCGGAGCCGACGGCGGCAACACCAGCACCGGTGCGTCCGCGGCGACCGGAGCAGGGGCGGGAGGCCCCCAGCGCCCCGGTCAGTGACCCCGCCGGGCCCGCCCCTCTCCGGGGCGGCCCGGCCCGCCTCACCCCGTGAACGCCTCGCGCACCGTCTCGTACTCGCGCGTCCACCACACCGCCAGGGCCGACACCGCGGGGAACTGCGGGTCGGCCCTCCGGTCGTGCCGGCAGTACCTCCAGCGCAGTATCCAGAAGTCGTTGAGCCGCTCCCACCACACCCGGTGCACCGCCGCCGCCAGCTCCGCGGGCTCCGCCCCGGCCGCCCGGCGGTAGGCCCGCGCGTACGCCCGGACCTTCTCCAGCTCCAGTTTCCCGGCCGGCTGTACGAAGAAGATCGCGGCGGCCCGTACCGCCTCCTCCGCCCTCGGCTGGACCCCCAGCCGGTCCCAGTCGAGGATCGCGACCGGCTCCGAGTCCCGGTACAGGACGTTGAGCGGGTGGAAGTCGCCGTGCACCCAGCCGATGGCCGGTGCGTCCGGGGTGGGGGGCCTGCGGTCGGCGTAGCGCTCCAGCAGGTTGAGCCGCTCCAGGAGGCGGTGCTCGGCCAGTTCGTCGAAGGCGTCCCGGGGGCGGCGCCGGCGCGCGGCCGTCAGCAGCTCGTCGATCAGCGCGAAGGTGTCGGCGGGGTCGGCGCTCCGGAGGCCACCGGCCCGCCGGCCGATCCCGGTGGCCGCCCCCATGACCTGCTCGAGTCCGGTGTGCACGGCCCCGAGCAGCCCCCCGAGCCGCTCCGACTGGGCCGCGCTGAGCTGGGCGCCCGCCCGGTGCAGCCCCTCCACCCAGGGGTGCAGGGCGTAGCACCGGCCGCCGATCTCGGTGACCGTGCCGCCCTCGGTGTCCTGCACGGGCGGGGCGACCGGTACGCCCAGTGACTGAAGGCGCTGGGTCGCGCGGTGCTGGCGGACGATCGTGGCGCGGTCGCCGGTGGAGTCGTCGAGGTGGTGCTTGAGGAAGTAGCGGCCGCGGGTGGTGGAGACGCGGTATCCGTGGTTGAGCAGGCCCTGGGTGATCGGTTTGCAGCTCAGCGCCTCACCGGCGTCCGGGTAGCGGCGCAGCACCTCGTCCACCGGTGGCACGGGCGGCACCGGGGCCACCGGCTGCGCGGGGGGCGCGGCCCGCACCGGCAGTACCGGCGGGGCGGTCGGCCGTGGCACGGCGGGCAGCCGTACCTGGTCCACCGGGGACACGGGCGGGGTGGAGACGGGCGGGAACGGGAACAGCATCTCGTCCGCCGAAGAAACAGGCGGAAGAGCGACAAATGAGCGCGGCACTCGCCAGATGTTAGATCACGCTGTGTGTCCGCTCGGTTGACTTGCGTTGAAGTCAAGAGTGTGCACCGAGACGAAGTGCGGTTCGAGCCGGAGGTACGCCGGGTCGAACATCTCCCCGTTCACCCGTGCCGGAGCCTCGCCGAACAGCTCGCACTGGGCGGGCGACGGCCGCACGATCTCGGCGGTGCCGGTGAACTGCACGGCCCACAGCTCGCAGTCGCCGCCCGGGGCGGCGGTGTCGAAGTTGTCCGCGCCGTACGCCACGACCGCGCCGTCACAGGCGGTGTGGTAGCCGAAACCGCTGTGCATCCGCAGGACCACGCGGCCGTCGTCCACGACGTGGCGGGCCGCCGACAGAAACGGGAGGGCGCGCATGCTCGTCGCCAGCCGTCCGTACCGGACGCGGCCGAGCAGTTCGATCGCCTGGAGTTCCTCGGGGGACATGGCTTCCACTCTCCGTGTCCCGGCAGGTCACGGACAGAGGCCGGGGCCCCGGTTGGGCCGGGACCAAAGTCCCGACACGGACACGCACGGTGTCCGCTCGCGGTTCTCGGCCCGTCCGCGCTTCCTCGCCGGTCGGCGCTTCCTCGCCGGTCGGCGCTTCTTCGCCGGTCGGTGTTTCATCGCCCGTCTGCGGTTCTCCGCCCGTCAGCGCTTCCCTGCCGGTTGGCGCTTCCCCGCCCGTCAGCGCTTCTCCGCCTGGAGCCGGGCCACGTACGCGGCGGCCTGCGAGCGCCGTTCCATGCCCAGCTTGGACAGGAGGCTGGAGACGTAGTTCTTGATGGTCTTCTCGGCGAGATGCAGTCGCTCGCCGATCGCGCGGTTCGTCATCCCCTCGCCGATCAGGTCGAGGATCTTGCGCTCCTGCTCGGTGAGACCGGCGAGCTTGTCCTCGCCCCGCTCCTTCTTCCCGGCGCGCAGCCGCTCCAGCACCCGGGCGGTCGCCACCGGGTCCAGCAGCGATTTCCCGGCCGCCACGTCACGTACCGCGTTCAGCAGTTCGTTGCCCCGGATCGCCTTCAGCACATAGCCCGAGGCGCCCGCCATGATCGCGTCGAAAAGGGCCTCGTCGTCGGCGTAGGAGGTGAGCATCAGGCATTTGATGCTCTCGTCCTGGGAGCGGACCTCCCGGCAGACCTCCACTCCGCTGCCGTCCGGCAGCCGTACGTCGAGCACCGCGACGTCGGGCCGGGTCGCCGGAATCCGGACGAGGGCGTCGGCCGCCGTACCGGCCTCGCCGACCACCTCGATGTCGTCCTCCGACGACAGCAATTCGTGGACGCCACGCCGGACCACTTCATGGTCGTCCAGCAGAAAAACAGTGATTTTTCCTTGTTCGCGCACAAAACGCAGTCTCACACACTCGCCTCTTCCCTGCCGCCGAACGGCGGGATAACGTGCGCTTGTTCCGGTGGCCTGCGAGGCCGTTCCCGGCGCTGTGACCAGCGGGAGTTCCCGACTTTTTCGATTTACTTGGAAATCCAAGCAAAATCGCAGGTCAGGTGGGGTTTCGCAGTTATGCGGCGTACTGGGTAACGTGCTTTTGACAGGGCGCTCGCCGGGGCACCTGTCACGCCTGTTCCCGGACCGAGCGGCACCCACCCCGTGCACGGGTACGGACCCAGGCGAGCCGCACTGGTTTCCCGGCAGACCCCGGGGGCCGGACCGACGGAGGAGCACGCACGTGACCGTGGAGAGCACTGCCGCGCGCAAACCGCGACGCAGCAGCACCAGCAGGACCAGCGCCGCGAAGACGCCCGCGCAGACGTCCGCCGAGACGACGACCGCGAAGAAGTCGACGCCCGCGAAGAAGGCAGCGAGGACGGCGCCCGCGAAGAAGACCGCGCCCGCGAAGAAGGCCGCGAAGGCGGCCGTGACGGCGTCGGTGAAGCCGCAGGCCACCGACCCCGAGCTCGTACAGCTGCTGACGCCCGAGGGCGAGCGCGTCGAGCACCCGGACTACGCGATCGACCTGACCGTCGAGGAGCTGCGCGGTCTGTACCGGGACATGGTCCTGACCCGCCGCTTCGACGCCGAGGCCACCGCCCTCCAGCGCCAGGGCGAGCTCGGCCTGTGGGCCTCGCTGCTCGGCCAGGAGGCCGCCCAGATCGGCAGCGGCCGGGCCCTGCGCGACGACGACTACGTCTTCCCGACCTACCGGGAGCACGGCGTCGCCTGGTGCCGCGGGGTCGACCCGACCAACCTGCTCGGGATGTTCCGCGGGGTGAACCACGGCGGCTGGGACCCGAACAGCAACAACTTCCACCTGTACACGATCGTCATCGGCTCGCAGACCCTGCACGCCACCGGTTACGCCATGGGCGTGGCCAAGGACGGCGCGGACTCCGCCGTGATCGCGTACTTCGGCGACGGTGCCTCCAGCCAGGGCGACGTGGCCGAGTCCTTCACGTTCTCCGCGGTCTACAACGCCCCGGTCGTCTTCTTCTGCCAGAACAACCAGTGGGCGATCTCCGAGCCGACCGAGAAGCAGACCCGCGTCCCGCTCTACCAGCGCGCGCAGGGCTACGGCTTCCCCGGCGTCCGGGTCGACGGCAACGACGTACTGGCCTGCCTGGCGGTCACCAGGGCGGCGCTGGACCGGGCCCGCAGCGGCGAGGGCCCGATGCTCGTCGAGGCGTTCACCTACCGGATGGGCGCGCACACCACCTCCGACGACCCGACCAAGTACCGGGCCGACGAGGAGCGGGCGGCCTGGGAGGCCAAGGACCCGATCCTGCGGCTGCGCAGGTACCTGGAGAAGGAGGGCGCCGCCGACGAGGCGTTCTTCACCGCGCTGGACGAGGAGAGCGAGGCCCTCGGCAAGCGGGTCCGCGAGGCGGTCCGGGCCATGCCCGACCCCGACCCGATCGCGATCTTCGACAACGTCTACGCCGACGGCAGCCCGCTCGTCGACGAGGAGCGCGCCCAGTTCGCCGCCTACCAGGCATCGTTCGCAGACACCGCCGAGGAGAGCAAGTAGCCATGGCCATGGAAAAGATGTCCATCGCGAAGGCTCTCAACGAGTCGCTGCGCCGGGCCCTCGACACCGACCCCAAGGTCCTCATCATGGGTGAGGACGTCGGCAAGCTCGGCGGCGTCTTCCGGATCACCGACGGGCTCCAGAAGGACTTCGGCGAGGAGCGGGTCATCGACACCCCGCTCGCCGAGTCCGGGATCGTCGGCACGGCGATCGGCCTGGCCCTGCGCGGCTACCGCCCCGTGGTGGAGATCCAGTTCGACGGGTTCGTCTTCCCGGCGTACGACCAGATCGTCACGCAGCTCGCGAAGATGCACGCCCGTGCGCTCGGCAAGATCAAGCTGCCCGTCGTCGTCCGCATCCCGTACGGCGGCGGCATCGGCGCGGTGGAGCACCACAGCGAGTCGCCCGAGGCGCTGTTCGCGCATGTCGCGGGCCTGAAGGTGGTCTCGCCGTCGAACGCGAACGACGCGTACTGGATGATGCAGCAGGCCGTCCAGAGCGACGACCCGGTGATCTTCTTCGAGCCGAAGCGGCGCTACTGGGACAAGGGCGAGGTCGAGACCGACGCCATTCCCGGCCCGCTGCACCGGGCCTCGGTGGCCCGCACCGGCACGGACCTCACGCTCGCCGCGTACGGCCCGATGGTGAAGGTCTGCCTGGAGGCGGCCGCGGCGGCCGAGGAGGAGGGCAAGTCGATCGAGGTCCTGGACCTGCGCTCGATGTCACCGATCGACTTCGATGCGATCCAGGCCTCGGTCGAGAGGACCGGCCGGCTCGTGGTGGTCCACGAGGCGCCGGTGTTCTACGGCTCCGGTGCCGAGATCGCCGCCCGGATCACCGAGCGCTGCTTCTACCATCTGGAAGCACCTGTGCTGCGGGTCGGCGGCTACCACGCCCCGTACCCGCCGGCGCGTCTGGAGGACGAGTACCTGCCGGGGCTCGACCGGGTGCTCGACGCCGTCGACCGCTCGCTGGCGTACTGAGGACTGGGACGTGACAACGATGACCGACACTTCCAACGCCGCTCGCTTCCGTGAGTTCAAGATGCCCGACGTGGGCGAGGGACTGACCGAGGCCGAGATCCTCAAGTGGTACGTCCAGCCCGGCGACACCGTCACCGACGGCCAGGTCGTCTGCGAGGTCGAGACGGCGAAGGCGGCCGTGGAGCTGCCGATCCCGTTCGACGGGGTGGTGCACGAGCTGCGCTTCCCCGAAGGCACGACCGTCGACGTCGGCCAGGTGATCATCGCGGTGGACGTGGCCCCGGGCAGCGGGGACGCGCCCGCCCCGGTCGCGGCTCCGGCTCCGGCTCCCGCTCCCGCGCCTTCGGCCGAACCGGAGCCGGAGGCTCCGAAGGGCCGCCAGCCGGTCCTGGTGGGCTACGGCGTCTCCGAGAGCTCGACCAAGCGCCGGGCCCGCAAGGGCATGGCCGCGATCCAGGCCGAGCTGAACGGCCACGGCGCCGCGTCCGTGGCCGCCGCTCCTGCGCCCGCGGCTTCCAAGGAGCGCCCGCTGGCCAAGCCCCCGGTCCGCAAGCTGGCCAAGGACCTGGGCATCGACCTGGCGACCGTCGTCCCGACCGGCAAGGACGGGATCATCACCCGCGAGGACGTCCACGCGGCGGCCACGCCGGTGGCCACCCCCGTACCGGCGCAGGTCCAGGCCCCCGCCGTCGCCGTGGAGGCCCCGGCTCCGGTCGAGGCCGGCGCAGTCGTGGCGGGCGCCCGCGAGACCCGTATTCCGGTCAAGGGCGTACGCAAGGCCATCGCGCAGGCGATGGTGGGCAGCGCCTTCACGGCCCCGCACGTCACCGAGTTCGTCACCGTGGACGTGACGCGCACGATGAAGCTGGTCGCGGAGCTCAAGGAGGACAAGGACATGGCGGGGGTGCGGGTCAACCCGCTTCTCCTCATCGCCAAGGCCCTCCTGGTCGCGATCAAGCGGAACCCGGGGATCAACGCCGCCTGGGACGAGCCCAACCAGGAGATCGTCCAGAAGCACTTCGTGAACCTGGGCATCGCCGCCGCCACCCCGCGCGGCCTGATCGTGCCGAACATCAAGGACGCGCACGACCTGACCCTCCCGCAGCTCGCCGCCGCACTGGGCGAGCTGGTCGCCACGGCCCGGGACGGCAAGACGTCCCCCGCGGCCATGGCGGGCGGCACGGTGACCATCACCAACGTCGGCGTTTTCGGCGTCGACACGGGCACCCCGATCCTGAACCCGGGCGAGTCCGCGATCCTCGCGGTCGGCGCGATCAAGCTCCAGCCGTGGGTCCACAAGGGCAAGGTGAAGCCCCGCCAGGTCACCACCCTGGCCCTGTCGTTCGACCACCGCCTAGTCGACGGCGAACTCGGCTCCAAGGTCCTGGCCGACGTGGCCGCCATCCTGGAGAACCCGAAGCGCCTGATCACCTGGGCGTGACCGCCCTGCCGGTACGAGGCTGAGACGGGCCCGCGCGACTTCCGCGCGGGCCCGTCGTCGTGCAGGCTTCGGCAGGAATGCCCGTAAGCGTGTCGGAGGAGGCCGTAGGTGCTGTTGGACGGTGACGAGTGGCGTCGGCGGTTCGCGGAGATCGAGAACGAAGCGTGGCGGTTGGAGACACTGCCGCAGTACCTCGTGGCGCACGAGGCGGAAGAGTTCGCGGCCTTCCGCGAGGGCCGACCGACGACCCCGTACACGACTTCCGCGTACACGGAACGTGTCTCCCGGCAGCGCGCGGAAGGCAAGCGGAACGGGCGCGTGCACATCGTGACGCGACCGCTCTCCGACTACCTGCGGTTCGAGTTCGCCCGCTATTACGAGGTGCACAGCCGGGCGGGTGACGACATCCGGATTCTCGACGTGACGAACCGGCCGAACCTCCTCGACGGGGTCCAGGACTTCTGGATGTTCGATGGGTCGGAAGTCGTTCTCATGAACTACGAGGCGGATGGACGGCAGATCAGCCGCGAGGTGTTCGAGGGCGATGTTTCACCGTTCCTCGAATACCAGCGGATCGCGGTGGCCGAGTCGGTCCCCTTCGAGCAGTACGTGAACGGCGGCCTGCGCGCTTGATCAGGCGTAGGCGGCTTCCCGTCCTACGCGCACGTCGGTGGGCCCGCGCGGAATTCGCCCGGGCCCACCGGCGCGTCCGGCCCCCGGAGCAGGCTGAGTTCGGCGAACACGGTCTTACCGACGACGCGTGGTTCGACGCCCCACCGGTCCGCGATCCGCTTCACGATCAGCAGCCCGCGCCCGTAGCACTCCTCGTCCGTCGCCTCGCGCACGTCCGGCAGTCGCTCACCCCTCGGATCGCTCACCGCGACCCGGAGCGCGGTGGCGGTGAGTGTGAGCCGCACCCGGAACAGCCGCCCCTCCACGGCCCCGTGCACCAGTGCATTGGTCGCCAACTCGCTGACCAGTACGGCCGCGTCACCCGCCAGCCCCGGATACCCCCACTCCCGCACGAGCCGCGCGGCCCGCCGTCGCGAGAACGACACGCTCTCCGCGGTCGGTACGTAGTCGAGCAGGTCCTCGCGGAGGACGGGCTCGGGGGCGGCGATCTGTTCGGCTGCGGTCATGGCGCGGGCCTCCTTGGACGCGGGCGGTGGCGATGCCGTACCTGCGGGGCGCCGATCCGGGTGCCGGGCAGGGCGGTGCACTTCCGCCGACTGATTCCTCTGTGCGAGCGGTGGGGCACCGACAGTAGTGGTGCGATTGCTCGTGCAGCAATAAGTTCGGGCAGAGAATTCTCTGCCCTAGTTGGTGTTCGAGGAGAATGAGCCACAGACTTGGGCCACTCGACGGAGGGGTGTGAGGTGGCAGGTAACAGCCCTGATCGGGGCCGGACGGTCTCGACCGTGCTCGGACGGCGCCTCGGCGGCGAGTTGCTGCGCATGCGCGAGGCACGCGTGTTGCGGCAAGCGCACGCCGCAGAGGCGTTGACCGCGTCGGTTGCCAAGGTCGCGAAGATCGAGAGGGGGCTCGTGCCGATACGCGACCCCGACATCAGGGCTTTGTGTCACCTGTACGGCGAGGCCGATGCCGTGATCGTCGACAGATTGCTGGCGCTGGCCAAGACCGACCGTGAACGTCGCAAGGCGAGTGGCTGGTGGAATCAGTACCCAGGGCTTCCGTCCATGGTCGAGTACGTGGCCTTGGAGGACATCGCCACGAGTCTTCGCACCTGGCAGGGGTCCATCGTGCCCGGGTTGCTGCAGACTCCGGACTACGCCAGGGCTCTTGCTGTGGGAAACGGCTCTTGGGACGACCCGGACGAGATCGAATCATTCGTCGAGGCCAGGATGACGCGGCAGGCGCGGTTGAGCGGCGACCGGCCGCTCGAACTGCGAGCCGTGGTGCACGAGAGCGCTCTGCGTCAGTTGGTGGGCGGGCGTGAGGTGATGAGGGAGCAGCTGTCCAAGCTACTGAGCGTGGCCAGGCAATCGAACGTGAAGCTCCAGGTGATGCCGTACATCGCGGGTGCTCACCCTGGCATGACAAGCGCCTTCACCGTCGTTTCCTTTGCTGAGCCGGGTGCTCTGGACGTAGTTCACATGGACACGACCTCGACCACCCTCTGGTTGGAGAGCGACACTGATGCCCAGCGTCACGCCAGCCTTTTCGACCGCATCTCGCGCCTGGGGCTTGCGCAGCACACCTCGGTCAGACTTATCAAGGACATCCTCAGGGAGCTGTAAATCGCGTGCCCGGGTACGAGTTCGTCAAGTCCAGCTATAGCGGAGGCAACGCTGGCCAGGAGTGCGTCGAAGTGGCCCGCAACGTCCCCTGCACCGTCGCCGTCCGCGACTCCAAGCGGCCCGACGGCCCCGTCCTGATCGTCGGCCCCGCAGCCTGGGAGGCGTTCCGGGCCGGGCTGGGGCGTTCGTCGGACTGAGCGCACCGACCGAGGCGTGCAGGCGAGGAATTTCGAGAGCATCAGCCCGGACGTCGGGGCGTACCGCATCCGCCTGGAGGTTCTGGCGGAGACGGGTGGCTGGATGACGCCCTGGACGCGGTACCTGCGCCTGGTCGATCCGGGGCGGGTGAGCTGACGGCGGAGCCGCGTACTTCCTTGACCTCAAGCGGAGTTGGGGTCCTAGCGTGCCGTGCACGTAGTCGACGGCAGGCGACAGGAAGGTATGGCGATGATCCTTGTGACCGGCGCGACCGGGAACATCGGAAGGGCTCTGCTGAGCGAGCTGCACCTGGTGGGTGGCGTACCCGCGCGGGGGCTGACCCGGGACGTGGGGCGGGCCTCGTTCCCGGAGGGCGTCGAGGCGGTCGAGGGCGATCTCGGGCGGGTGGATTCCCTGAAGGGCGCCTTGGACGGGGCGCGCGCACTGTTTCTTCCGGCGGGCAGGGGCGCGGACGCGGAGGTGCTGGCGGCGGCCCGGCGGGCGGGCGTGGAGCATGTGGTGCTCGTGTCGTCGATCACCGTGCGGACCCATCCGCATCTTCCCCAGGCCGGCGCGAACCTGGCCGTCGAGCGGGCGCTCCAGGACAGCGGCATGGCCTGGACTGTCCTGAGGCCCACGCAGTTCGCCTCGAACACCCTGTGGTGGGCGGAGTCGATCCGTGAACAGGGCGTGGTCCGGGCGCCGTACGGGGACGTCGGTCTGCCGGCCATCCACCCTGCGGACATCGCCGCCGTGGCCCGCGTGGCGCTGACGGAACCGGGGCACCGGGGGCGGACGTACGAGTTGACCGGGCCGGAACGCATCACGCCCCGGCAGCAGCTCGCGGCCCTGGCCGAGGCGCTGGGACGGGAGCTGTCCTTCGACGAGATCAGCCGGGAGGAGGCGCACCGGGAGATGGCCTCGTTCATGGGCGACGGGGGCGCGAGCGCGGTCCTCGACCTGATGGGCGGGGACACCAACGACGAACTGCTGGAGGTCCGCGACACCGTTTCGCGGGTCACCGGCGCCGAGGCCAGGACGTACCGGCAGTGGGCGACGGAGAACGCCGCCGCCTTCCGGTGAGCCTGAGCGTGAACGTGGACGTCAGGCGCCCGGGCCCGCGACCGCGCGTACCAGCAACGTGCCGATGTGCCCCGGCTGCGGAGCGTCCTTGGGCTGTCCCGTAATGATCTCCTGGGTATCGAGAACACCGCCGTCCCGCACGTCCGTTGGCGATCCGACGAGGGTGAGATTGTGCAGGCGGGCGATGCCGAGTATGGCGTGGTGCACGCCATCGCCCTTGAGGCGGCAGTCACGGAGGACTGCTCGGCCACCGAGTGGTCGCGCGTGGGCACGAGGGTTCCATCCACATGAGCACCGTGTCCTTGCGGAATCGTTTGCGGGGTTGGAGGGCGAGCAAGGGCCCGAGATGGTTGATGACTCGGTCGGCAGCGGACTTCGAGATCCCAAACAATGGGCCGAGCTGTCGCATCGTCAAGTTCGTTCGCCAGTACGCCGTGACCAGCAGAACCCGATCCCTCAGTGCCAGGCCCCACGGCCTTCCCCGCCGGGCCGACTCCGCTCCTTCGCGCCGCAGCGCGGTGACGAGTTTACGGAAACTCCGCAGGCTCAGCCCGGTGAACGGGCCTATCCAGGACGACTGCGACGCCGTGATCACACCAGTCACACGAAGACGATCACACCTGGTGGGCTCTATGAGGGGCGCCTGACCGCCTCCCGGACACCGGCCAACCGCAGCCGGTTCTCCTGCAGCCACTCCGAGCCGACATCGATCGGCACACACACGGCGATCTGCGTCGACGGCGAGTCGTGCACCGTCACCTCCACCGGGTCTTCCGGAACCACCTCCAACCAGGCGCTACGGCCACCCGCTGGCCACGCGGCCCCCTCCTCGGCCTGAAGGGCATCGAGACACCGCTCCCACTCATCCAAGTCCCCCAGCGACACCTGCAGCCCAACCCGTCCGCCGACGAAGCCGCTCTCCACAACGATCTCGGCCGCGTAGTACCGCTCTTCCCCCATCAACAGAGGCTCACCGCATCTCACCTCAACGGAGACACTCTGAACCGGATCTGCGACCCGGAAAAGTTCGACCGCCCGCGCTTCGTCAACCACAGCTGCCTCTTGAACACTCGATAAGCCCAGTTTGCTCTGGATCCTCTCGCACGCACTGTCCCGGACGACGGCTTCACAAGGCACATGCGGGACAGCCCTTAGGCTGCTCGTGCCGGGGCGGGGCAGGCGTTGTGCCGTGTGTTTCGGTCCTTCTCGGTGGCTACGGCGGTGGCGGAGAGGAGCGTCGCGGCGGCGAGGCTGCCCCAGAGGGCGGCCGGGCCGCGGGCGGCGAGAGTGGTGATGACCGCGGGGGAGACGGCGAGGCCGAAGCCCGTGGAGAGCTGGAAGCGGGCGAGGGCGCGTCCCAGGACATGGGCCGGGGCGAGGGCGGTGACGAGGGCCGTGGCGCTGCCGGCGTAGATGATCTCGCCGATGGTGCAGACCACGGACACCGTGGCGACGGCCGGGGCACCCCAGCCGTGCCCCAGCGAGGTGGCCGCGAGGAAGCCGAGGTAGGACGCGGCGAGCACCACGCCGGCGAGGGCCAGCACGGTCCGCCGGGAGAAGCGGGACATCAGGACGGTGACCGGAACCTGCAGGGTGACCACCAGCACCGTGTTGGCCACGAAGATCGCCGCCGACCACACCGGGGACGCGTGCAGCTGTGTCACCAGGATCAGGGGGAGCGCGATCTCGGGGATGTTGAGGCAGAAGACGTAGACCACGTTGGCGGCCAGCAGCGCGCGCAGCCGGGGTGCGGGCCCGTCGGTCCTGTCCTCGGCCGGGGCGGCGGCCGGATGCGCGTGCAGGCGTACCGACCAGGCCAGGGCCGCCGCGGCGAGGTAGGCGAGCCCGGTGACGGCCGCCAGCGCCTGGAGCGCGGCGGTGCCGCCCGCCAGGCACGCGGTGGCGAGGAGCGCGCCCACGCCCAGGCCCGCGTTGCGCAGGGCGCGGCCCGCCGCGAGGGCGGCGTCGCGTTCGCGGCCGTGGGCGACCGTGGCCACGAGGGCGGCGTGGGCGGCCGGCCATGCCTGGTTGCCGATGCCGAGGAAGAGCGCCGCCGCCGCGAACAGCCAGGCGTTCCCCGCCGGGGTGGCCAGCAGCAGCGCCACGCCCAGTACCCGTACCAGCATCGACGCCGCCACGACCGTGCTGCGTGCGCCCCGGTCCAGCCAGCGGCCGACAGCGGGCATGCACACCAGACCCACGACGACGCCGACCGTCATGGCGATGCCGGTGGCCGACGCGGACAGCCTCAGCACCGTCACCCCGTAGAGCAGCAGGAAGGGCCGCAGCAGGCCGGTGCCGAGCGCGTCCACGGCCAGGGCGACGGCATAGCGGGGGCCTCCGGAGGCCCGGACGAGGGCGCGCGGCCGGAGTTTGGTGGTGGTTGCCATGGCGTCAACGGTGTGCCCGGCCGCCGGGCCTGCCATGCCGGTTGACGGACACCGTCAATCGACGCGTTCACCGGCGGTCCGACCGGCGAGGATGAGGGGATGACGCTGAGGATCGACATCGGCGGCCTGCCGTCCGGGCGGCTGCGCTTCGCCGCCTCCCCGCTGGCCGAGCTGACCGCGATGCTGCACGTGCTGGCCGAACCCGCGCATCATCCGCAGCTCGCCGGCTGGGCCGCGGACGTCTGGGCCGGGCTGCGGCCGGAGCTGGCCGAGCGGCTCAGGGAGGCGGAGTTCCTCTGGCGTTCCTCGCGGGCCGACTTCCTGGTCCCCTCCCGTCCCCGGCCGACCCTCGCCGAGGAGCTGGACGAGGTGGACCGGATCGACGACGAAAGCTATGTGACCGCCGCGCTCATCACCACGTGCGGCAGCAACCGGGTCCACTTCGCCGCGGCGTCGCCGCTCTCCGACGCGGCGGCGCGCGAGCGGGCCCTGGACCTGGCCCAGGCCCGCGGCACGCTCCAGGAGACCTTCGCGGAACGGCTGCTCGCGGACCCGGCGGCCGTGCGGGCACGGGTGCGGGACACCCTCGAGCAGTGCGCCGAGGCCTTCTTCGACGCCGCCTGGACGGGCGTCGCCGTGCAGATCGCCACCGACCTCCGCGTGAAGAACGACCTGCTGAAGCGCCAGGGCATCGGGGCGGCGCTCGCGTCGGTCTCCAGCGCGGTCACCCTGGCGCCGGACGGCAGCCGCATCATCGTGGACAAGCTGCAGGACAACGCGACCGCCGCCCACGACACCGGGGTCACCTTCCTCCCCAGCGTCTTCGGCCGCCCGCACCTGGTGGCGGTCCACGCGCCCGGGTGGCAGCCGGTGCTGCAGTACCCCGTGGCCGAGGCGAGCCCGGCGGAGCCGGTATCGCTGGAAACGGTCACGCTACGGCTGGAGGCGCTCGCGCATCCGGTACGGCTGCGGCTGATGCGCACCCTGGCCCGCGGCCCGCACACCACCGGTGAGCTGGCCCACGCCTGGGAACTCTCGCCCCCGGAGGTCTCCCGCCACCTCGCCGTCCTGCGCCGCGCGGGCCTGCTCACGGCCCGGCGGCAGGGCCGTTACGTCCGCTACTCCGTCAACCTGCCCGATCTGACGGCGCTGGGCACCGACCTGCTGGCGGCCGTGCTGCGCTGAGCGGCCGGGGAGCGGCGTCCGCGCGGAGCGGGCCGCCGTCGTTGCGCGGGCTACTTGCTGCCGAAGGGCTTCGTCCCGAACCCGTCCCCGGTTTCGTTCTTCGCCGCGTTGTAGATCTCCGCCAGCACGGCGGGGACGCCCGCGTAGTTCATCGCGCGGTGGATGCGGTCCTTGAGCGCCTCCCAGTCGATGTCCCGGTCCTTGCTCGCGTCGAGCCCGGCGAGCTTCTTCAGCTCCTTGCGGGCGTTCTTCGCGTCCTTCAGGTGGGTCTCCCCGTTCTTCGGGTACGCCTTGGCGACCAGGTCCCCGAGGCGGTCGATGTGCGCGTCCTGATCGCGGGCGCCGGGCATCTTGCCCTTGTTCAGGGGCAGTACGAGCCCGTCGTCCCGCTGGTCGGCGGGACGGTACTCCGGGAAGTCCTTCAGGTCCGGCATGCTGAGCTTGCCGAGCATGTCGCTGATGGGGCGCACCTCGCCGTAGGCCGTCTCGCCGCTCAGCTGCGCGACCAGGTCGTCCCGCACGTAGGTGATCAGGGAGTTCGGGACGGCCGTGTCCGAGACCTCGTCCCGCCAGACCCCCCGGATCTCGTACTGGTCGGTGTCCTTGGCCTTGTCCGTGCTCTGGCTGGTGTTCTCCGGGTCGAGGACCGAGCCGATCTGCTTCTCGCTGACCGCGTTGCTCGTGACCCGCTGGTACGTGTAGAGCGGGACCAGGAACGAGCGCACCATCGAGGAGTCCGCCGCGGCCGCGGAGGCGTTGCCGTCGGGGGCCTTGCGGTTCTTCTGGTCCTGGTACGTGCGCATGTAGTGCATGGACCGCCAGGGCCGCCCCATGTTCAGCCAGGCCGATTCCTTCTGGTGCATGAGGTTGATCGAGCCGTCCTCGCGCTGCTGCGTGTCCTTGAAACCGCCGCCGCCGGTCACCGGCGCGTAGACCGTCTGGTAGACGCGGACGAACTGTTCCCCGTCGTGCTCCTCGACGTCGATGTCGCCGCGGTTGGTCAGCGACGTGCTGTCGCCGACCTTCGCCCGGTAGCTGGGCTCCTGGTGGATGACGCGCTGGACGGCCGCCGGGCCGCCCGCCTTCCGGGCGGGGCCGTGCGCGTCCGGTGCCGGGTCCGCGTGTTCGCCCGGGGCCTTCGCCATGACGCGGGTGGCGTTGGCCTCGGCGGCGCGCTCGAAGCGGTCGGACGGGTCGCTGATGGCGAGGCCCGAGCCGTCGTCGGTGCCCGCTACGGGGCCGCGGCGCTGCTGGATGACGTGGGTGAGCTCGTGGGCGAGCGTGTGCTTGGAGTCCCCGCCCCGGCCGAGGACGATGTGGTTCCCGGAGGTGTAGGCGTGGGCGCCGACCTCGGCGGCGGACCGCTGGGCGACGGCGCCGGTGTGCAGCCGTACGTCGGAGAAGTCGGCGCCGAGGCGGGACTCCATCTCCTGGCGCAGGGGCGCGTCCATGGCCCGGCCGCTGCCGCGCAGGACCTCGTGCACGGTGGTCGAACGCTGTACGGCAGGCTCGGCCACCGGGCCGGTGGAACCGTCCTGCCGCACGCGGTCCTCGTCCCCGCCCGGTCCGTGACGGCGCTGCTCGCGCTGGACCAGCCCGGTGACGTAGGCGTTGCCCATGCTGCGCTGGAGCGCGTGCAGCGCCGACGGGGAGAGGTCCCCGACGAGCGGCGCGGGCTCGTCCGTCGATCCGGCGGGCCGGATACGGGAGTTGCCGCGGGCCCTACTGGTTTCCGGCGTCCGCGTCGGTTCGTGTGCGCGCATGGGTGGCCCTCGTCGGTGTCGTGGCAGCTGCTGCTTCCTGGGTACGGCACACGCGGCACCGGGGCAAGGTACGAAAGTGCGCGGTACGGGCCTTTCGTGGATCACCGCGGGGGCAGGGCGGGCGGGCTGCGGGACACGTGCCGTCGGGCGCAACGCGACGTCCGTTTTCCGCCAGTACACCCGTATGCGCCGGGCCAGCATGGGCACATGACCAAGTACACCGTGCTCCCCCTCGACGCCGCCGTCCTCAAGGAACTCCAGGCCGTCGACGACGCGGGCCGCCCCTGCGCCCCGTACACCGCGACCGACGACGACGCGGGCTCCCCGCTGCGCTGCTGCCTGCGCCCCGTCGCGGTCGGTGAGCGGATCGCCCTCGTCTCGTACGCCCCGCTGCGGCGCTGGGCCGCCGCATCCGGTGCGCGTCCGGGTGCGTACGACGAACAGGGCCCCGTCTTCGTCCACGCCGAGGAGTGCCCCGGATTCGCCCCGGGCGCGGGCTACCCCTTCGACCGGCCGGGCGCCCTGCGCACCGTGCGCCGCTACGACGCCCGGGGCCACATCGCCGGCGGCCGCCTGCTGGAGATCCCGGCCGATGCCACGGCGGGCTTCGACGCGGCCTTCGACGACGCGTTCGGCGACCCGGACGTGCAGCTCGTACACGTCCGGGCGCTGGAGTACGGATGCTTCCACTTCGAGGTGCGACGGCCCGCCGTCCGGACGCGCGGGACCGAGCCCCAGGGCCGGTGACGCGGGCGGCCGGTGAGCGGGCGTGCTCCGGCCGGTGCGTGGTCCACGGCCGGAGGCCGAGTCCCGGGATCACCGCTTCTGCTCCTGCGGAGGAGGGGGCCAACTGCGCCACCCCTCCGAGAAAAGGATCACGGCCCTGATTCCGGGCTCCAACTTTCTTGTAGCGGCGCCTGTTTGTCAGGGAATCGCATCTCATTCTGAATGGTCAGTGAATCCGGCAGAGCTGCGGATCCGTGACTCGACGCGCCACATGGTCGATCCGAATATCCCTGCACAGCTGGACACGGTGATCGCGAGCCATGAGCCCACCCAGTTGAAGGATGTCGGACCGGGGCAGTTCAGCCATGATTCGCGCGTCGGAGGCGCCGCGCGAAGGGATAGAGCCACCTCGCCCAATCAAGCTAAATAACCAGTTGCCTCGTATCGTCACCAGACCTCTGGTGGGCGGACATGCTCTCATTCGAAACAAGCCACCGATGATTCAGGGAGTGGTGAACCCGGCCGCTTTCCCAGGGATCTGGGTACCGGAAATGTCTCGGAGAAAGGCGCTCTGGATGAAGTTCGCTCACAGACTTGCTGCCGTCGCCCTCACGGTCCTCACCGCCGTCGGCGCAGGTGCCGTCGCCGCACAACCGGCCTTCGCGGGCGAGCACGGCAACAAGGGCCCCTGCCCGCACAAATGCACGGGCCCGAAGGGCCCGCCAGGTCCTCAGGGTCCGGCGGGGCCTCAGGGTCCGGCAGGTCCGGCGGGGCCTCAGGGTCCGGCGGGCCCGGCAGGTCCGGCGGGTCCTCAGGGTCCGGCAGGTGTCACGTCCTTCAACGTGATCCAGGAGACCGTGCACATCCCGCCGTCCACCCCCGACAACGTCCCCATCCCCACCCCGCTCTGCCCGGCGGGGTCGGTACCTGTGAGCATCGGGGGCGATGTCGCCGGTGAAGGGATCTACAGCCCTTTCCGGGAGACCGGTACGCGCCTCAACCCCGACGGGACCGGCTACGTACGGTTCAGCACCGGTACGGCCGAGGGCGATGTCGTCGTCTACACGGTGTGCGCCGAGATGTCCGCCTGACGCCCTGGCACGTGGGCACCCGAGCCACGTCGACTCGGGTGCCCTGGTGCATTACGGGCTCTGCCGCGCAGTCGGCGGTATCTGGTCTTCTGGCTCGGGCAGGTGACCAGCACCGTGGGGAGCCAGCTCACCGTCGTGGTGCTCGCCGCCCCGGTCGTGCCGGACGAGCGGTCCCGGTCGCGCACGTGAGCGCCCATGCCGACGCCCGCGTCTTCCGTGGCCGGGATCCCTCCGTGGCTACGGACGGCTCCGGCTGCCGGGCGAGGC
>NZ_JBHJQP010000004.1:0-100034 GCF_042262625.1 Streptomyces sp. NPDC056347
GTCCTTGAGACGCTGGGGGCCGGGCCCCCCCCCGTGGGGGGGGGGGGGCACGCCCCCCCCCCCACGACCACGGCCGACAGGCCGGCCGGATCAGCGGCGTTCGAAGACGCAGTCGCCGCACAGTCCGCCCGTCGGCGTGCGGTAGTAGAGGCAGCAGCTGCGCCGGCGGAACGCCGCGTCGTGCGGGGCGCCGGTGGTCCGCAGGTCCGGGTGGTCGAAGAGCTCGGCGGTCAGCGCGCGGGCCCGTGCCACCACGTCGGGGCGGCGATGGGAGCCCGCCCAGGAGACCAGTTGGCGCAGGGCTCCCGCGAGCGCGGAGCCCGCGTTGCCCCACAGCAGCCGGTCGGACAGCGGGCCGTCCCGGTGGACCGCCTCGGCGAGCGGCACCAGGTGCCCGTACTGGACGGCCTCGCGGATGCGGTCGGCGGTCCCGGGCAGCGAGCCGGTGCCGTCGAGCCACAGGTCGTCGGGGGACGACGACCGCGGATCCCAGCGCAGGGCGCCGGGCGACAGATCGGGGAGCCGGCCCGTCGCCGCCGCCGGCCCGAGCGCCACCGACCAGAGCCGGGCGGCCAGCCCCAGGTGTGCGATCGAGGCGGCCACCCGGCGCTCGGCCGTCCCCAGCCGGGCCGCGACCGCGTCGACGCGAGCCGTCAGCGGGGCCTGCTCCCCCGCGTACAGCCGTGCCAGCGGGTGGTGTCCGCCGCCGGGCGGCGCGGTGGTCCGCAGCGCGAAGAAGCCGTCCGCCGGGCCCGCCGGGGACTCGTCCATTGCCTGTGCTCCTTCCCGGCGCTCCGGCGTGGAGCGGCCCCGCCCACGGTAGTCCCACGGGGCAGGGCAGTGGCCCCGGGCAGGAGGGCCACCCACCGGGGGTGGAGACGGGTACCGCGGCTGTACTACTGAAGCAGTACGTCCGATTGCCCTCTCAGGGACGACGACGCGGCGCCTCCTGGACGACATCGTGGGGTGCATGAGTTCCCTCGCGCTTTCCGTGCTGTTGTCCCTGGTCTCCGCGGTCGCCTACGCGGCCGGGGCGATCGTCCAGGAGCGCGTGGCCACCACCGGCGACGGCGGGTCGCTCGCGCCGCTGCGCAACCGGATCTGGTGGGTGGCCGTGGCCCTGAACGGGGTGGGCGCGGTGCTGCACGTCGTGGCGCTGGCCTACGGTCCGCTCAGTCTCGTCCAGCCACTGGGCGCGCTGACCATCGTCTTCGCCCTGCCGATGGCGGCGCTCTTCGTCCGCAGGCGGGCGGGGGCCACCGCGTGGCGGGGTGCGGTCATGGCGACGGCGGGGTTGTCGGGGCTGCTCGCGCTGACGGGGCACTCCGGGACCCACGCGCTGCGCGGGCCGGACCAGTTCGTGCTCGCCGGGGTGGCGCTGGGCGCGGTCGCGCTGCTCACCGGGGTCGCCGCCGGCGTGCGCCGTCCGGTGGCGCGGAGTGTGGTCCTGGCGGGAGCGGCGGGTATCGCGTTCGGCATCGCCTCGGTGTTCGTGAAGGCGGTCGCGGTGGTGTGGACCTCAGGTGCGGTGGTTGCCGGGCTGGTGGCGATCGCCCTGTTCGCCTCCGCCGGGACGCTGCTCTCCCAGGCCGCCTACCGGGGCGCCGGGCTGACCGCGCCGCTAGCGACGGTGACCGTGGCGAATCCGGTGGTGGCGGCGGTCGTCGGCATCGCGCTGTTCGGGGAGCGGTTCCGGTACGGCACGACCGGAACGGTGCTCGCGCTGGCCTGTGCCGTGGTCGCCGGGGGCGGCCTGGTCCTGCTCATGACGGAGCGGCTGGGCGCGGAATGCGGCGAGGGGACGGACGACGGCCCTCCCGACGCGGATGCCGCTCCGCGGGCGGCCGGCACCGCGGTGCGCCCGGCGCCGCCCCCACGGCCGCTGCCCACCGTCCTGCCGCTGGAACGCCTGGACCGGGTGATGTTCGGCACGGAGCGGACGGGGTCCGGGTCCGGCCGCCCGCCCGTGCTGGACGCCGCCGTTCAGACCTTGACGCCGCCCGCCCTGAGGTAGGCCAGCGGGTCGATGTCCGATCCGTAGCCGGGGCCGGTACGGATCTCGAAGTGCAGATGCGGGCCGGTGACGTTGCCGGTGGCGCCGGAACGGGCGATGCGCTGGCCCGCCGTGACATGCCGGCCCTCGCGCACGTGCAGCGCGGACAGGTGGGCGTACTGGCTGTACTTGCCGTCGCTGTGCCGGATCACGACCTGGTAGCCGTACGCCCCGCCCCAGCCAGCCGAGACGACCGTGCCGGAGGCGACCGCCCGGATCGACGTGCCGGTCGGGACCGGGAAGTCGACCCCCGTGTGGTAGCCGCTGGCCCAGGAACCGGGCTTGTGGTACGGGGTGCCGAGGCCCGCCGCCACGGGGGCGACGAGACCGGAGTGGTGCGTGGCCTGCTGCTTCTCGGGCGGGTGGCTCCCGGTCTTCTTCGGCTTCGGCCCGGGCCTGGCGGTCTCGTGGTGGGCCTTGGGCTTCGCGGTGTCCTTGCGCGGCTCGGGCTGCTTCGCGGTGTCCTTGCGCGGCTCGGACTTCTTCGCGGTCGCCTCGTGGGGCTTCGCCGTCTGCCGCTCGGGGGCGGTGGCCCGGTCGTGCCGTTCGGTGTTCGGGGTTTCGGTACGTTGCGGTGCGGGTGCGGTGGTCCCGCGGGTCTTCGGGGCGGCCTCGGGCCCGGACCGCTTCTCCGGCCGGGCCGCCGCCGGGCGCGGAGCGCGGGCGCTGTCCAGGCTCAGCCGCTGTCCGGGAAGGATGAGGTCGGGGTCGTCGCCCACCACCTCGCGGTTCTGCGCGTAGAGGTGCTGCCAGCCGCCCTTGAGGCGCTTGTTCGCCGCGATCGCGGAGAGCGAGTCGCCACGCGCCACGGTGTACGACTCCCGCTTGCCGGGCACGGTGGTCGGCGTGGCCGGGGCAGACGTGCGCGGCGCCTTCGGCGCACCGGTCCGCACCTGACCGGTGCGCTCGGACTGCGGGGCGATGTCGGGGGCCTGTCCGTCACGGGTCAGCCCCGCCTCGGTGGAGCAGGCGGGCCAGGCGCCCGGCCCCTGCGCGTCGAGCACCTTCTCGGCAATGTCGGTCTGCTGCTTGCGGGTGGCCAGGTCGGCGCGCGGGGCATAGACCGTGCCGCCGTAGGCCGCCCAGGTGGAGCGGGTGAACTGGAGCCCGCCGAAGTGGCCGTTGCCGTTGTTCATCTGCCAGTTGCCGGAGGACTCACAGGCCGCGACCTTCTCCCAGACGTCCGTCGGGGCGGCCTGTGCCGACACCGCGGCGACCAGCGGGAGCGCGATGCCCGCACCGCCCACGGTGACCGTGAGCGAGGCACGGTTGATCCGACTGGGCTGATACTTGCGGTGCCGTCCGTTCGCGGCCATGACTTGGCTCCCCCACTGGCATAGGACACGTCGCAATCGCCCAACTTATGTCCAGGCAAAGGGAGATGACAAGGGAGCGGGAGGGCGCACGGGGCACAGGGGGCGCACCCGTCCCGTCTCCGCCGCGGCCGGGGCCCGCCGGTCAGGGTGCCGGAACGCCCGCCCGGCCGGCGAGGCGGTGCCGGACCGCCGCCTCCACGAGCGCGGCCATGACCCGGGTGTCCTCGCCCGCCTCGGGGTGCCACTGGACCCCCAGCACCAGACCGTCGTGGCCGGTCAGCTCCACCGCCTCCACGGTGCCGTCGGCCGCGTGGGCGCTCGCCGTGAGGCCGGTCCCCAGCCGGTCCACGGCCTGGTGGTGGTAGGTCGGCACCGCGACCGGCTCGGCCACGGCTTCGGCGTACCGGGTGCCGGGCACGGGGGTGACGGTGTGTTCGCCGAAGACCCCGGTGCCCCCGGTGTGCCCGTCCAGGTGCTGGCGCAGGGTGCCGCCGAGGGCTACGTTGAGCAGTTGCATGCCCCGGCAGATGCCGAGCAGCGGGACGCCCCGGTCGATCGCCGCCCCGATCAGGGCCAGCTCCCAGGCGTCGCGGGCACGGCACGGCGGGCCCGTACGGGGATCGGGGCTCGCGCCGTAGCGGGCCGGTTCGACATCGGCGCCGCCCGCGACGACCACACCGTCCAGCGCGTCGACGGCCTCCCGGGCCGCGTCGGCGGTGTCGTCGGGCGGCAGCATCACCGCCAGCCCGCCGGCCGCCCGCACCAGACGGGGGTACCCGGCGGGCAGCAGGGCCGCGGGCATCTCCCACACCCCCCACCGGGCCGGTTCCTGGTAGGTGCTGATGCCGATGACGGGCCGGGCCATGGGGTCTCCTCCGGTTCGTGGCCAACTCTTCCGACGCGGTCGGTACGTTCAGTCCCGGGAGAGTTCCGCCTCGGCCGCCGCCAGGGCGGCGAACTCTTCCTCGGGGGCTCCCGCGACCAGGCGGTGACGGCTGTAGAACGCGAAGTAGGCCAGCGCCACCGCGTACACACCGAGCGCGATGAACGCCGCGTCCCGGTCCACCAGGAAGGTCGCCACCAGGGCCGAGCATGCCAGGACGAAGGCCACCGAGGAGGTGAGCGCGCCGCCGGGCGTGCGGTAGGGGCGTTCGAGCTCCGGTTCGCGGCGGCGCAGCACGACGTGGGAGAGCGCCATCAGGGCGTAGCTGATGGTGGCGCCGAAGACGGCGACGTTCAGGATCCGGCCGCCGTTGCCGATCCAGGCGGCGAGGGTGAAGCCGATCGCGCCGGGGATCAGCAGGCCGAGGTAGGGCGATTTGCGGCGGTTGGTCAGCGAGAGGAAGCGCGGCAGGTATCCGGCCCGGGAGAGCGCGAACAGCTGGCGGGAGCCGGCGTAGATCAGTGAGAAGAACGACGCCACCAGCCCGGCCAGGCCCGCGTAGTTGACGAAGCGGCTCAGTCCGGTGGGTCCGCCCTCGCCCTCCAGCGCGACCACCAGCGGGTTGCCCGCCTCCTGGATGGCCCTGGCCCCCTGCGCGCCGGTGGCGGCGAAGAAGGTGAGGACCGCCAGCCCCACCAGTACGGTCAGCGAGATGGCCAGCGCCCTCGGCATCGACCTGACCGGGTCCTTGGCCTCCTCGGCGGCGAGCGGCACGCCTTCGACGCCGAGGAAGAACCACATGCCGAAGGGGAAGGCGGCCCAGATGCCGAGCAGTCCGAAGGGCAGCCAGCTCGACGAGCCGACGGCGCCGTGGTCCACCGGGATGTCGTCGAGCCTGCTGACGTCGAAGTCGGTGAGCGCGCCGACGGCGAAGACGAGCAGTGCGGCCACCGCGACGGCGGTCACGACCAGGCTGAAACGCAGCGCCTCGCCGACGCCCCACAGGTGGATGCCGATGAACAGGGCGAAGCAGGCGAGGTACACGGGCCATCCGGAGGTGAGACCGAACAGGCCGAGGGACTGGACGTAGTCGCCGATGAACAGCGAGATCGCGGCGGGGGCGAGGATGTACTCGATGAGGATGGCCGTTCCGGTCAGGAAGCCGCCCCAGGTGCCGAGTGCGCGGCGCGCGAAGCCGTAACCGCCGCCCGCGGTGGGCAGGATGGCGGAGAGTTCGGCCAGCGCGAAGACCAGGCAGGCGTACATCAGGCCCATCAGCACCATGGCCGCGGCGAGCCCGCCGAAGCCGCCCTTGGACAGGCCGATGTTCCAGCCGGAGTAGTCACCGGACACGACGTAGGCGACGCCGAGCCCGGTGAGCAGCAGCCAGCCCGCGCTGCCCCTTCGCAGGGTGCGGCGATGCAGGTAGGCGTCGGTGCCGGACGGTTCGCCGGGCGGGCTGGTGGGGGTGTCGGTTCCCTGGGCCATGGGCGCTCCAGACGTGTGGCGGCGGCTCTGGGTCGAGGGCGGGGAGGCTGACCGATCCTCGATCAAAGGTTCAACCGGACACCTTTGTGGAACGACCGGTGAAACACAAGGGCCCGTCACCAAGCTGCGCCGACCAATGCGAAACAGGCCCGGCGGCGCGTACCCGCCGGACCGGTCCGCCACCCACGGCCGGGCCCCCTTCCCAATCAATGGTCTCCTGTCATACCTTACGGATCCCGGTGCACCCAAGGAGGAATCCCGTGGCAGACCGCACACCCCCGCTGACCGTCGAGAAGCTGCGCGCGCTCGTCGCGGACGGGTCCGTCGACACCGTCGTGCTGGCCTTCCCGGACATGCAGGGGCGGCTCCAGGGCAAGCGGTTCGCCGCCGGTTTCTTCCTCGACGAGGTGCTGGAGCACGGCACCGAGGGCTGCAACTACCTGCTGGCGGTGGACACCGAGATGAACACCGTCGGCGGCTACGCGATGTCCTCCTGGGAGAGCGGCTACGGCGACTTCGCGATGCTCCCGGACCTCGCCACGCTGCGGCTGCTGCCCTGGCACCCGGGCACCGCGATGCTCCTCGCGGACCTCGCCTGGGACGACGGCCGCCCGGTGGCCGCCGCACCGCGCCAGGTGCTCCGCCGCCAGCTGGACCGGCTGGCGGGGCTCGGACTGCGTGCCCAGGTGGGCACGGAGCTGGAGTTCATCGTCTTCAAGGACAGCTACGAACAGGCCTGGGACCGCGGGTACCGGGGGCTGACCCCGGTCAATCAGTACAACATCGACTACTCCATCCTGGGCACCGGCCGCGTGGAGCCGCTGCTGCGCCGCATCCGCAACGAGATGCAGGGCGCCGGACTGACCGTCGAGTCGGCCAAGGGGGAGTGCAACCTCGGCCAGCACGAGATCGCCTTCCGTT
The DNA here is from genome assembly GCF_042262625.1 of Streptomyces sp. NPDC056347. Taxonomy (NCBI): domain Bacteria; kingdom Bacillati; phylum Actinomycetota; class Actinomycetes; order Kitasatosporales; family Streptomycetaceae; genus Streptomyces; species Streptomyces sp. NPDC056347. The sequence continues at coordinate 6,662 of NZ_JBHJQP010000004.1, forward strand.
ACGACGAGGCGCTGGTCACCTGCGACCAGCACGCCGTCTACAAGACGGGCGCCAAGGAGATCGCCGCGCAGGAGGGCGTCGCGCTCACCTTCATGGCCAAGTACGACGAGCGCGAGGGCAACTCCTGCCACATCCATCTCTCGCTCACCGACGCCGGGGGCACGAACGCCATGGCCGGTGACGGCCCGGACGGAATGTCGGAGCTGATGCGCCACTTCCTCGCCGGACAGCTCGCCGCGCTGCGCGACTTCTCCCTGCTGTACGCGCCGAACATCAACTCCTACAAGCGGTTCCAGCCCGGCTCCTTCGCACCGACCGCCGTCGCCTGGGGGCACGACAACCGCACCTGCGCGCTGCGCGTGGTCGGGCACGGCGCCTCGCGCCGCTTCGAGAACCGGCTGCCCGGCGGCGACGTGAACCCGTACCTCGCCACCGCGGGGCTGATCGCCGCCGGGCTGTACGGCGTGGAGCACGGGCTGGCGCTCCCGGAGCCGTGCGCGGGCAACGCCTACACCGCCGGGTACGAGCAGGTCCCGGGCACTCTGCGCGAGGCCGCCGACCTGTGGGAGGCCAGCCCCGTCGCCAAGGAGGTGTTCGGCGAAGAGGTCGTCGCGCACTACCTGAACATGGCGCGTGTCGAACTGACCGCCTACGACGCCGCCGTCACCGACTGGGAGCTGCGGCGTTCCTTCGAACGCCTGTGACCTCCTCCCCCGCCCCGTCCGCCACTCCCGATCGAGGCCGTACGTGTCCCACCCGAACGCACCGCAGACCCCGGACGCAGCACACACCGAGGACGCACCGCACACCCTGGACGTCCTGAACCCGGCCACCGCCGAGGTCGTCGCCACCGTCCCGTCCACCACCGCCGCCGAGGTCGACGCGGCCGTCGCACGCGCCGTCGCCGCCCAGCGCGTCTGGGCCGCGGCGGCGCCCGCCGACCGTGCCCGGCTGCTCCGCCGCTTCGCCGCCGTCGTCGACGCGCACACCGAGGAGCTGGCCCTGACCGAGGTCCGCGAAGCCGGTCACACCCTCGGCAACGCCCGCTGGGAGGCGGGCAACGTACGCGACCTGCTCGACTACTGCGCGGGCGGTGTCGAGCGGCTGCTGGGCCGCCAGATCCCGGTCGCCGGCGGCATCGACTTCACCCTGCTGGAGCCGCTGGGCGTCATCGGCGTCATCACGCCCTGGAACTTCCCGATGCCGATCGCCGCCTGGGGCACGGCCCCGGCACTCGCCGCCGGGAACGCCGTCCTGCTCAAGCCCGCCGAGACCACCCCGCTGACCGCGCTGCGCCTGGCCGGACTGGCCCTGGAGGCGGGGCTGCCCGACGGGCTCTTCCAGGTGCTGCCCGGCGAGGGGCCGGTGGCCGGTGCCGCTCTCGTGGAGCACCCCGGCGTGGCCAAGATCGTCTTCACCGGCTCCACCCGGACCGGCAAGCACATCATGGCCCGCTGCGCCGCACGCGTGAAGCGCCTGACCCTGGAACTGGGCGGCAAGAGCCCGAACGTGGTCTTCGCCGACGCCGATCTGGCGGCCGCGGCAGCCGCCGCGCCGATGTCCTTCCTGGACAACGCGGGCCAGGACTGCTGCGCCCGGACCCGCATCCTGGTCGAGCGCTCGGTCCACGACCGCTTCCTGGAACTGCTGGCACCGGCCGTCGCCGCCGTGGTGGTCGGCGACCCGTCGGACGAGAAGAGCCAGATGGGGCCGCTGATCTCGGCGGCCCAGCGGGACCGGGTGCGCTCGTACCTGGAGGACGGGCCGGCGCCGGGCACGGAGACGATCCTCGGCTCGGCCCCCGAAGGCCCCGGGTTCTGGTACCCGCCGACCGTCCTCGCCGGTGTGTCGCCCGACGCCCCGGTCGCCGTCGACGAGGTCTTCGGCCCGGTCGCCGTGGTGCTGCCCTTCGACGACGAGGCGGACGCCGTGCGGCTGGCGAATGCCACGGAGTACGGGCTGTCCGGGTCGGTGTGGACCCGGGACGTGGGCCGTGCGCTGCGCGTCGGGCAGGGGCTGCGGGCCGGGAACCTCTCGGTCAACTCGCACTCCAGCGTCCGCTACGCCACACCCTTCGGGGGCTACCGGCAGTCCGGGCTGGGCCGTGAGCTCGGCCCCGACGCCCTCACCGCGTTCACCGAGACCAAGAACATCTTCATCAGCACGGAGGACTGAGCACCATGACCGACACCACCGTCGTCTGCCGCCGCCTGGCCGGCCGCACCGCCGTCGTCACCGGGGCCGGAAGCGGCATCGGCCTGGCCACCGCGCGGCGCCTGGCCACCGAGGGCGCGTACGTCGTCTGCGCCGATGTGGACGAGACGGCCGGAAAGGCCGCCGCCGAGGAGGTCGACGGCCTCTTCGTCCGTACCGACGTGACCGATGCCGAGCAGGTGGAGGCCCTGTTCAAGGCCGCGTTCGACGCCTACGGCTCGGTCGATGTCGCCTTCAACAACGCGGGCATCTCGCCGCCCGAGGACGACTCCATCCTGGAGACCGGTCTCGACGCCTGGCGCCGGGTGCAGGAGGTCAACCTCACCTCCGTCTACCTGTGCTGCAAGGCGGCCATCCCGTACATGCGCCGCCAGGGCAAGGGTTCCATCATCAACACGGCGTCCTTCGTCGCCCGGATGGGCGCGGCCACCTCGCAGATCTCGTACACCGCGTCCAAGGGCGGGGTGCTGGCGATGTCGCGGGAGCTGGGGGTGCAGTTCGCGCGCGAGGGCATCCGGGTCAACGCACTGTGTCCGGGGCCGGTCAACACCCCGCTGCTCCAGGAGCTTTTCGCGAAGGACCCGGAGCGGGCCGCCCGCCGCCTGGTGCACATCCCGGTCGGCCGCTTCGCCGAGGCCACCGAGATCGCCGCCGCCGTCGCCTTCCTGGCGAGCGACGACTCCTCCTTCGTCAACGCCACCGACTTCCTGGTGGACGGCGGTATCTCCGGCGCGTACGTCACACCGCTCTAGGCGATGCCCACACTGGCCGTTCCCGGCCCCGGATCCGTCGCGGACGGCCAGTGCTCCAGCAGGAAGTGCAGCGCCTGGACGGACCGTTCCCAGGAGGCCTGCACATCGCGGGGTGCGCCGAATCCGCCGCTCGCCTCCAGGGCGCAGTAGCCGTGGAAGGCACTGCGCAACAGCCGCACCGCGTCCGTGAGATCGGGCTCGGTCAGGCCGTAGGCGCGCAGCATCCCGCCAGTGATCTCGATGGTCCGGCGGTACGCGGACGACCCCGCGACGATCTCGGGGTCGACCCGCATCTGTGTCGCCGCGTACCGTCCCGGGTGCTCCAGGGCGAAGGCCCGGTAGGCGTCGGCGAACCCGGTCAGCGCGTCCTTGCCCGCGCGGCCCGCGACGGCGGCCGCGATCCGGTCGATGAACTCCCCGGCGGCCAGCAGCGCGACCCGGGTGCGCAGATCGTTCAGGTTGCGGACGTGCGAGTACAGGCTGGCGTCCTTGACGCCGAAGCCCCGGGCCAGAGCGGAGAGGGTGACCTTCTCGAAGCCGATGGAATCGGCCAGGTCAGCCGCCGCCTCCACCACGCGTTCGGTCGTGAGACCCGCGCGTGCCATTCCCCACCTCCGTCGGAGCAGTTCTTAGAGCATCCAGGAATTTTCCTAATATACACAGGAAGCCTCGTCCGGACGACGCCGAACAGGCCGTCCCGCCGCCCCGTACCCATACTGAAGACTCCGGCCTGCCGAAGATCCAGGCACCTCCCGAGACAGATTGCGGAGCATCACGATGAGCGGCACCGCGCAGATCGGCGTCACAGGGCTCGCGGTCATGGGCCGCAACCTCGCGCGCAATTTCGCCCGCCACGGATTCACCGTCGCGGTGCACAACCGGACCACCGCGAAGACCGAGGCCCTGGTCGAGGAGTTCGGCGGCGAGGGATCCTTCGTTCCCGCACGGACGGCCGAGGAGTTCGTCGCGACACTGGAACGCCCGCGCAGGCTTGTGATCATGGTGAAGGCGGGCGAGCCGACCGACGCGGTGATCAAGGAGTTCGCCCCGCTCCTGGAGGAGGGCGACGTCATCATCGACGGCGGCAACGCGCACTTCGAGGACACCCGCCGCCGCGAGAAGGAGCTGCGCGGGCGCGGCATCCACTTCGTCGGGGTCGGCATCTCGGGCGGTGAGGAGGGTGCGCTGCACGGACCGAGCATCATGCCGGGCGGTTCGGCCGAGTCGTACCGTTCGCTGGGGCCGTTGCTGGAGCGGATCGCCGCCAAGGCCGAGGACGGCACCCCGTGCACCACTCACATCGGCCCCGACGGGGCCGGGCACTTCGTGAAGATGGTGCACAACGGCATCGAGTACGCGGACATGCAGCTGATCGCCGAGGCGTACGACCTGCTGCGCTCCGTGGCGGGCTACTCCCCCGCGAAGATCGCCGAGACCTTCCGGGGCTGGAACTCGGGCCGCCTCGACTCGTATCTGATCGAGATCACCGCCGAGGTCCTGGCGCACACCGACGCGGCCACCGGCCAGCCCTTCGTCGATGTCGTGGAGGACCGGGCCGAACAGAAGGGCACGGGCCGCTGGACGGTGCAGATCGCGCTCGATCTCGGGGTGCCGGTCTCCGGCATCGCGGAGGCCGTCTTCGCGCGGTCACTGTCCGGGCACGCGGATCTGCGCGCCGCCGCCCGGCACCTGGCGGGCCCGACGGCCGTCCCGCTCGACGAGACGGCGGCCGCGGCCTTCGCCACCCGGGTGGAGCAGGCGCTGTACGCGTCCAAGATCGTCTCGTACACCCAGGGGTTCCACCAGATCCGGGCGGGCAGCGAGGAGTACGGCTGGGACATCGACCTCGGCGCGGTGGCGTCGATCTGGCGGGCCGGGTGCATCATCCGCGCCGCGTTCCTGGACCGCATCCGGGCCGCCTACGACACCCGCCCGGACCTGCCGAGTCTGCTGTCCGACGCACGGTTCGCCGAGGAGATCGGCGCGGCGCAGGACGACTGGCGCGCGGTGGTCGCCGAGGCGGTGCGGCAGGGGGTGCCGACGCCGGGGTTCGCCGCCGCGCTCTCGTACTACGACGGGCTGCGCGCCGACCGGCTGCCCGCCGCGCTCACCCAGGCGCAGCGCGACTTCTTCGGCGCGCACACCTACCGCCGGACCGATCGCAGGGGTTCCTTCCACACGCTGTGGGGCGGTGACCGCTCCGAGGTCGCCGTGGGCTGACCGGCACCCGCGAGCACGCCCCTGCCGGGCGTCGCGCGAGGAGTGCCTCCTTCTCGATGCCGCGTCCGGCACGGGTTTCCCGCACCGGACGCGCCACCGCTGCCCGGTGGAGTCCGCCCCGTGCCGCACGGGGCGGGGCGGCCGCTGCGGCGGTCCGCTCCGCCCCGGTGGCCGGTCAGTTGACGGCCAGCACCGCCGTGTTGTTGGTGAGGTCCGGGTCGAAGTCGAAGGGGTACGTGCCGAACTCGCCGTAGGCGGGGTGGATGCTCACGGCACCGGTCGCCCCGGGTACCACGGTGTCGACGCGCACGGAGAACGCGAACGTGCGCTGTGTGTCCTCCAGCACCCAGTACCGCAGGTCGCAGTCGTAGCGCGGGGCGCCCGTCTGCTTCGGGTAGTAGCCGCCGGCGAGGGTGCGGGGGCGGCAGCCGGACGGTACGCCGGTGACCGTGGTGCCCTCGGGCACGATCAGCCGGACCTCGGCGACCGGGTCGCCGGAGCCGAGATTGCCGAACCAGGCCGGTCCGTTGTTCTTGAACGTGAGTTCGGCCGTGCTCGTCCCGCCCGCCGCGCCAAAGATCGCGTCGCCGGTCACGGAGAAGTCCGCGGTGCTCTTCGCGCCGATCTGGAGGATCGTGTAGTCGTCCCGGGAGTCGATGTCCTGGGCTCCGTCGCCCGGCTCGACGTCGATGTCCAGCCGTTCGTTCAGCGCCTGCGGGGCGAGCCGTACTGTCAGCGGCTCGGGCAGCTCGAAGGAGTCTCCCGGCGCCAGCACCTGGTCGAACGTGCAGACCACCTGGGTCGACGGAGCGTAGTCGTCGCCGTCGGTCGTGGTGTAGGTGCAGGCTTCGTACCGGGTCAGGTCCGTCAGGCCGTACGAGGCGGACAGCTTGACGGTGAGCCCGTTCGCGCTCTCGTTGCCGTTGTTGGTGACCTCGAACGGGATCGTCCACTCGTCTCCGGGCCGGCCGTCCTCGATGCCTGCGACGGGGGCGATGGCGAGATCGGGCCCGGCGCCGACGGTGAGTGTGGTGTCGAAGCTCTCGTGCGGCGCGGTGAGCGTGCCGTCGGGCCCGCCGGTGGCCGTCGCCTCGTAGGTGATCCTGCCCCGCGCACCGGCTTCGGCGCCGTCGGCCGCGCGCACCGTCAGGAACACCTGGTTCTTGTAGTCGCCCCCGATCGCGGGCACCACGGGGATGTCGCACACCGCGCTCGTGCCGCTGGGTGCGCAGTTGTCGGGCCAGGTCACCTCGGCGACCCCGGCGAGGCCGGAGACGTCGACGGTAAGTCTGCCGTCGGTCACCGTGAAGTTCTCGTTGTCGTGGTAGACACCGACCTCGAGGGTGCGGGACTGCGGCTGTCCGCCGTCGGTGCCGAGCGGAATGGTGCGCTCGTTCGGCTCGTTGATCCACAGCTGGTCGGTCTGCGGCAGGTCGTCGGCCGCGAACGCGGGCACGGCAAGGCCGACGGTCAGCAGACCGGCGACCACCGTCACGGCGGCACCGGATCTGAGACGTACGCGGCGTTTGGCGGAGAACGATCTCATTGCTACCCCCCAAGGGTGTGATGAAGCACCGGCAACCCCGGCGCGCCGGGAGGATCATCACATGGCGGGAGCCGCGTCGCGCCCTGGTTTTCCGCCCTTCGGGAGTGAAGAGTCCGGGCTCGTCCGACTATTGACGGCCCGTCAGCTCGGCGACCCGGCTTCGGCTTCGGCTTCGGCTTCGGCACACGATCCGGGAAAGGGCGCTTCCCTGAGGTCCGTCACATTCTGCGGGCTGCCGACGCCGACCGGTCGTACGGTGCCGGCCCGCTCCGCGTGCCACGCGCCGGAGCCCCCGGCCGCGTCCTTACCGTCCGCACGGTCCGGTGTCCCGGCGCGGCTCGGCATCCGCGGAACCGAGGGCTCCACGCCTGCGTTCAGCGGCCTCCGTCGGCTCCCATGTGGAACCTCGTCAGCGCGAAAATGATCACGAGGTCGAGTGCCATGACCGGGATGGCCCACGCCGGGTAGTACGGAACGAACATGAACTGCGTGATCAGGCTGATCCCCGCCACCGCCGCACCGGCCCCCCGGCCCCAGCTCTTGTTCGCCAGGATCGCCAGCCCGGCGACCACGAGCGCCACACCGACCACGAGGTGAATCACACCCCAGGCGGTGAGGTCGAACCGGTAGATGTACCGGGTCGAGGCCGCGAACAGGTTGTCCTCCGCGATACCGGACGCGCCGAGGAGAATGCTGAGCGGCCCGCTGATCATCATCAGGGCCCCGGCTACCTCGGACGCACCGTCTATCGTCGTGCCGGACCCCCTGGGCCCTGGCGATGTCTTGTTCGGCGTCGCTGTCATGGCCGTCGCCTTCCTGTCGCGATGCGGCCACCGACGCACACGGCCCGTGCGAAGACGGCCACGTTCCCCTGCCAGGATCCCCGCAAATCTCCGGGACCGCCACCGCGTCCCGACGCGAAGAGGCCGACGGACGCCGACCCGGCCGCAATCGGGTACCACCGGGCCGAAGCCCGGCGCCCCGGCGACCGTACAAACCTCTCCGCGCCTACATTTACGCATAGCCGGAAACCGGACCCCCTGCCCGAAAGGCCCACGATGACCATCGAGATCACCGACTCCCCCGACACGCGTCGCTACGAAGCCCGCGTGGACGGACGGCTCGCCGGCTTCGCCGAGTACCTGCGCACCGCTGAGAGCGGGCTTGTCGTCTTCACGCACACCGAGGTCGACCCGGAGTTCAATGGACAGGGCGTCGGCTCCGCGCTGGCCCGCACGGGCCTGGACGCCGCGCGGGCGGACGGGCTGCGGGTGCTCTCGGTGTGCCCGTTCATCACCGCCTGGATGGCCCGGCACCCCGACTATCAGGACCTCGCCTATCAGAGCCGCAGCAAGGTCGAAGACTAGGCCCGCTGCACTGTGGGGTTGTGACCCGCTGCCGCCTGCGTGGTGCGAGGCAGTGCACGCCGGCCCCGGACTGTCGCAGGGCGCGGGCGGCCCGGGGGCCGCTTACCCGCGCCACGCCACGCCATGCCGGGCACTGGCCCCCCCGGGGCCCGCCCGTATCCGGGTTCCGGCGGCGCGGGCCCCGGCCGAGGGGCCGGCCCGATCCGGACGGAAGGCCCTACCGCGACTGAGCCCAGTCGTAGAGGCGGTGGGCGCTGTCGCCGAGGCGCGTGGCGTAGAGCGTGGGCGCGGGCCCGCCCGCGAGTTCCTGGTCGGCAGTGGTGACCCCCACGACGGTGCCGGTGCCGGTGCGGGCGTCGAAGCGGGCAAAGTGCGGGCCGCCGCTCGACCCCGAGGACATGTCGCAGGCCTCACCCCACAGCAAGGGGACCTCGGGACCGGGGCGGCTGCTTCCCGCGCAATGGACCATACGGGATCCGACGTACTTGTCCGTGGGGTCGTTGAGCCCGTAGTTCGGGTACCCGAAGGAATGGACGAACTCGTCCTCGACGGGCTTGCCGAAACCGATTTTCTGGCTTCCGGTGACATCCTCGATCGAGCGGCCCCCGGCAGTGGCGTTCGCCACGAGGAGTCCCGTGTCGAAGCCGGCGGCAGCGACGTCCGACGATTCCGTGGTGTCCGGATCGGCGTTCCACCGGGAAGAGGTGGCCATGGTCCTGATGCTGAAGCCGCCGAGCGGCTTCGTTCCGTTGCGGTAGCCGGGCACGAAGTAGAAGTTGTGGTTCCAGGTGTCGTCGGCAGAAGGCGACCCGACGCTTCTCAGACAGTGTGCCGCTGTGATGACGGTGCTGCGGTTGGTGCTGGTGACGACCGTCGCGGTGCAACTGCCGTCGTAGCCGTCGGAGAAGGTGAAGAACAGCCGGCCGACGTTCTTCTCGACCGCCCCGCCGTGTGTCCACACGGCCCCGGGGTCCGGGGTGTTCCCGGGAAGCGGCCGGGGGTCGTCCGGCGTGTTGTCGTTCTCGGGCACGGGGGTGATTTCAGGGACCAGAGCCCCTGCCAGCTTCATCCGCCCGGGGGTCCAGTAGGTGTTGATCCGGTTGCGCTCCTGCGCGGTCGTGGCACCGGCGTGGGTGGTGATGGTGTCCGGTCCTGTCGCACCGGCGCCAAAGGACGAGGGCTCGGACGGTGCGGCGTTGGCGGCGGCGGTCGGTGCGAGCAGCGCGGCAACGGTCGCCGGAACGGCGAAGGCCGCGCCGATCGCGTGCCGAAGAGCCCTGCGGGTGCCGTCCTGGTGACCGCCTGGGCGGTGAGGAATTGTACGCATGCGCGAGAAAGTAGTGACGCGATGTCAGGAAGCGGTCAGAAGAGTGTGAAGGCGGTGTCCGAGCGGTCGGCCGACGTGCCGATGATCGTCTGGAGCCGCTCCTCGGGTTGGGAACACGGGCCGGGCAGGTGAGTTGAGCGCGGATGTTCCTGAACCCTCGGCGGACCCGGGCCGGAGTGAGCCGGTCGGAGGTGGTCGGCTTCTCCCGGGGACGGCGGAGGTCCGCGGCGGGCGGTCGGGCGAGCCGGAGCCGGGTGTGAGCGACGATCGGGAGCCGGGTCCAGTGGTCCGCCGCCTCGGGAGTCCGGAGCTTCGGAGTGGGCCGGCCCAGGGTCTGCTTCGCGAAGCGGAAGGTGTGCTCCAGATCGAAGCGGCGGAGAAATGCCTGCCAGGAGCGGTCCGCGTCGTCCGGGGTTGCGCCGGTCTTGGAGGACCCTGACCACACCGGCGGGGCGTCTCGGCCCTTCGTCAGATGCTCGACCTTCAACCGCATCGACGTCCCCTCGATCAAAGGCAGTTCCCCGTCGCGGTCGAGCCAGGAGGAGCAATGGGTGAGCCTTGGGCGGATCCGGTCCCATGCCTGGGCCTCAGCCTCGGCCTTGCCGTAACTGGTCGCGTCCGTGACCTTGGTGATCGCGGGCTCGGGCCGGGTCTCCGGCCTGGTGAAGCGGAATTCCGGGCCGTGCTTGGGCGGCCGGCCGTGGACGCCATGCATCCGCGGTGGATTCGGCAGCCGCATGCCGCGGTCCGAGCGGACCCGGCCGACCAGCTCGACCGGCAGGTCGCGCAGGACCCAGGCCAGGCCGGTGACGTCGTAGCCTGCATTGCTCACGGTCACAATGTCCGGGTCCCCGGCCTGCCACTGACAGCGGCGGTGAACCGTTCAACGACTCCTCGGAGCTGGTCGGCGGTGAGCGACGCGGTTCGAGACCCATTTCGACGCCGGACCCTCCGCGATGCCGATGGCCGAGGACGACGTCAGCCGGCGAACCGGCCAAACCCTAGGCGCCCACCGTGCCTTGCACGAATCGCCGAATGTGCCTGCGCACGGCGTCAGGCTGCTCCAGCCAGGGCTCGTGCCCAGCGCCCTCGATCCGCCTCAGCGGAAGATCGAGCCGGAGCGCGAGTGATTCAAGAGCCGACACAGGGCGGGGATCCTCGGCCCCACCAAGGAGCTCCGTTCGCGGGGGCAGGCACGCGCGCAACTCGGCCAGATGCGCATCGAGCGGGTCCGCGCGTCCTTGCCTGCCGAGTTCACCATTCATAGTCCAGTTGACGGGGCGACGATGCCGGCCGCTCCGCGCGGCCCAGTGCCACCCGCGTTCGGGATCGGCGTGGTCAGTGAACCAGGCCAGCGTGAGCAGCTCGACTTCCTGTTCCTCCGTGCGGTCCGGCAATTCCTGCAAAGCGCGCAGCCGCTCCTGCTGTGCCGCGGACATGCGGCGATCGCGCTCCGCTCGGTCCCCTGAGCGCCAATCGCCGACGAACGGCCCGCACATCAGCAGCATCGCGGCAACCCGGTCATGGTGCGCCAGGCAGAACCGGCTCGCCAGGTCGGTGCCATAGGAATGTCCGATCAGCACGGCCTTGGAAACGTTCCATGCGTCGAGCAGTTCGGCGAGATCGTCGACATGCCGGGCGAGGGAATGGCGCCCCCGCCACGGCGACCGGCCCGTGCCACGCTGGTCGTACCGGTACACGGGCGCAAGGTCCGCGACCATGGCGGCGACATCGCCCAGGTAGTCCGGCAGACCCGGACCGCCATGGAGCATGACTACGGGCGGCTGCCGGGTGGTGTCCCCCAGCGCTGTCCAGCGCAACTCAGCCCCGTCCGTCAACGACACGAGGCCCTGCTTCTCCATCAAGGTCACTGCCGAGAACCTACCGGTCCCACCGAGTCCCTGCCAAAGGCTGAAGAACAAGTTTCGAAGCCGGACCGGCATGAGGTTCCCCTACCGTTTCGCATCATGACGATCCTGATCATCGGCGGTAGCGGATTCCTGGGCGCCGAGCTGGTGCGCCAGGCGGCGACGGCCGGGAACGCGACGGCCGCCACCTTCGCGACCAAGCCCGGCAACGCTCCCGGAGTCGCGTGGCACGCCCTCGACCTGCGGGACCCCGAATGCATCGAGACGGTCATGGCCGAGGTCGGCCCGCGCTTCGTGGTCAACGCCACGAGCGGCGGGTCCGACTGGGCGGTCACGGCCGAGGGCCCCGTCCGCCTGGCGATGGTTGCGGCGAAGTACGGCTGCCGCCTGGTCCACGTATCCAGCGACGCGGTGTTCTCCGGAGCCCGCATCCACTACGACGAAAGCTGCCTGCCCGACCCTGTCACCCCGTACGGCGCGGCCAAGGCCGCGGCGGAGACCGGCATTCGTCTCGTGTGCCCGGACGCCGTTGTCGCTCGCACGTCGCTGATCATCGGCGACCGGAGGTCCGTACACGTACGTCTGGTGCACGATCTCGTGGCCGGCGTCCGCAGCGGTGCCCTGTTCACCGACGACATCCGCTGCCCCGTCCACGTAGCCGATCTGGCCGCCTCGTTGCTGGAACTCGCGGCCGGCGAGGCGAACGGCGTTCACCATCTGTCGGGGGCCGACGCCGTGAGCCGTCACGAACTCGGAGTCCTTGTCGCCGGACGTGACGGGCTCGACGCCTCCCGGCTCCGCTCGGGCCTGCGGGCCGCCAGCGGGCTTCCCGGAGCCCTCGACGTCCGCCTCGACGGTCGCACCACCCAGCACAACCTGCACACCACGTTGCGTGGTGCCCGCCAGTTCCTGACGACGGGGGTTTGACCGCCCCTCGAAGCGAAGCGCTCGACCGTACCCAGCCGGGCTGGCCGTACCGGACGTGGGCCCGGCCCCTGAGCCGTTCCGGGCAGCGCGGGTGAGCCGGCCGGCGTGTGCGGGTGTACGCAGGTGAGGTTCAGGGAGCGCCGCTGGGGTTGGTCTTGCTCAAATCCGCCTGTTTCTGGACCACTTCGTACTGACGTGACAGGGCATCGGCTCGGGGTGCGCCCGGCTCCGGGGCCGCTGTTGTCGTGGCCGTGGTTGTGGTTGTCGCCCCGATCCATGCCTTCCTCGGCAGCCGGCCGGCCACCCGCGTACGACGTACGCGCCCTGCTTGCACGGCCTCCGGCGCCCGGCGCCCGCCGCGCGAACCGGGCGTGCCGGAGCTGGACAAGGACGACGACGGGCAGGAGTGCGTATCAGGAGCCGCCCGGATCAGTCCGTGACGGACAGACACTCGGCGAGCAGGGCGACGATGTCACGCCAGGCTCGCTGCGCGTGCCGTGGGTGGTGGCCGACGCCGGGACGCACGGTGTGGTCGACCGTGGGGTGGTGGAAGGCGTGAAGGGCTCCTCCGTAGACCACGAGGCGCCAGTCGACACCGGCGGCCTGCATCTCCGCGGTGAACGCCTCCCGTTGCGCGGGCGGCATGATCGGGTCTTCCGACCCGACCCCGGCCCATACCGGGCAGCGAATGCGTGCCGCCTCGCCCGGCCGGCCCGTGGTCAGTGCGTTGACCGTCCCGATCGCGCGCAGGTCGACGCCGTCGCGGCCGAGTTCCAACGCGATCGCACCCCCGGTGCCGTAGCCGACGGCGGCGATCCGGTCGGGGTCGGACCGCGGCTCGGCGAGCAGCACGTCGAGCGCGGCGTGACCGATGGCGCGCATCCGGTCGGGGTCGGCGAGCAGCGGCATGCAACGGGCCAGCATTTCCTCCGGGTCCTCCACATAGCGTCCGCCATGGAGGTCGAAGGCAAGCGCCACGTACCCCAGCTCGGCCAGGGCATCGGCCCGGCGGCGCTCGACATCGCTGAGCCCCGTCCCCTCGGGTCCGATCAGGACTGCGGGCCGGCGCTCGGCACCGGCCGGAAGCGCGAGGTATCCGATCATCGTCAGGTTGTCGGCCGGGTATTCGACCGTGCGGGATGTGACCGTCGTCATGCGACTGGACGGTAATCTGCGTCGCGCCCACTCGGAGTGGTGTTCACCGATGGCAGACAGCAGTCCGCTCCCGAGCGCATCGCCCGGACGCGTCGACCGCCTGTCGGCAAACGATGGCGCAACCCGTCGGCCGCATCGTCCGCCTCACCACGAACGACGTCACCGACGACGGGACCACCGATACCGTCCAGTTGGAAAACCCGCCGTCCCCCACTGCCGGAGCCCGTCGCCAGCCTGATGCGGGCCTGCGTCCAGCCCGGCCAGCACCTGCCCCACGCCAGCAGCAGGAACTCACAGCGGCTCTTCCCCGGCCGCCGGCCGGGACAACCCGTGAACCGGTCAGCCTCCAAGCCCGTCCGGCGAGATCGGCGTGCCTCCGTAGCGCGGCAGGACCTCCGCGAACCGTCATCCCGTCCTCCGAGCCCCGGCCCCGCCATCGTGAGGGCACTCGGCTGCCACGGCAAGGCCACCACCCGCGTGGTCATCGAAGCCGGCGGGACCTGGAGCCGATACGCGCCCGGCGATCACATGCGGTGACCATCGCGAGTCGCCCCGCCAACGCCCCACACCACCGGTGCCCGCAAAGGGGGGTTCTTGGGCACGGAGTCGGCTCCGTGGGATCGACTCCGACTCGCGGCCTTGCCGTTCCAGGTTCCCTGGACGGGCAGGACGCCGAGCTGGTCAGCCGAGGGCGCGGCGGTAGCGCAACTTGTTGAGAGAGGCCCCACCGGTGGTGTCTTCCACGGCTGCGCCATCCGCGCGCCAGCCGGCGGCTTCGTAGAAGCGTCGGGCGCGGCGATTGTCTTCCAGGACCCACAAGGTGGCCTGTGCGTAGTCGGCCTGTCCGAGAGCCGTCAACGTGGCCAGCATCAAGTGCTTCCCGATCCCCGTACCCCAGACTTCGGGCATCGCGTAAAGCGTGCCGATTTCCGCGACGGCAGGGACCTCCTGAGATGGGCCGAAACCTGCGAATCCGACGATCTCCGCCTCGGTCTCGGCTACCAGTACTCCCGACATCGGCCATCGTGTCTCCGCGATGCGTTTCTTCCACGAGGACTCTTCGCGGGTTGGTTCCATCGCGTCGAGGTAGTGCTGGGGGACAAGACCGGCAAAGGCCGACTGCCAGGAGCGCACGTAGACGTCTGCGACCATTGATGCGTCATCAGGCCGTGCTCGTCGAGTCTGCATGACCGTCATTCTTCAAGTCACGTCAAGCCGGGCCAAGTTCTTTTCCCGCGGGCGATACCAGGTGCTCGGCCACCGGGTTCGCCGGTGGTCCAGCCGATCCGGCAGCGGTTTCATGGTGGGGTCATCGAGTAGGTGGACACATCCGGCCATGGTCGACCGCCGGTTGTCGAGATCGATGTCGTCGAGCATGAGCGTGCCGATCCTAGCGACTCGGGCGGCGTGCGCCGCGGCGAGGATGAGCGGTGCTGCGGGGTGGTAGCCGCCGCGACGGTCCGTTCGACCCGGGCGGGGACCAGCGGCTGCAGCACGCAGCTGACAGCGGCCCGGCCCTCGACGAGGCAGGCACCCGCATCCGCACCCGCATCCGCATCCGCATCCGCCGAGGAACACGCCCCCATCCGTCACAGACGCCGACGCTGCCGCGCCTGGCCGCCCCACAGGCAGGCGCCCGCGGACGAGGCTGCGTTATGGTGAGCCGATCTTCGGACCCGCACGCATGGGGGCGCAGCAGTGACGACCGACGTGACGCCCGAACTGGCCGAGGCGATCCAGCGTGGCTACGACCGGCGCGACCGCGCGAACATGGTGCCGACGATCGCCTACTTTCAGGCGCTGCTTGCCGAACACCCTGACCACCCGGTCCTCGTATACGAGGTGGGTGGCGCCTACGACACGGCGGGCGAGGAGGAGACCGCCCGCGGCTACTACGAGCGGGCGCTCGCCCTCGGCCTCGACGGTGATGTGCTGCGCCGGTGCCTGTGCCAGTACGCCAGCACCCTGAGGTGGCTGGGTGAGCTGGACGAGTCGCTGGCGGTGCTCGACCGTGCCCGCAGGGAGTTCCCCGACTCGGACTCCGTACGTGTCTTCCGTGCGCTGACCCTCAACGATGCCCGGCAACCAGACGAGGCGGTGGCCGAGTTGCTGGCCGTCGTCACCGGGCACGCCGAGGTCACCGACCTCGGGCGGTGGGCAGTCGGGCTGCGTGGCCTCGCCCAGTGGCTCGCCGACGGCCGGCCCGAATAGGAAGCAGTTGTCCCGCTGCGCCGCGTGCAGGGCCGTGTGATCCGGATCGGCCGTGAGGCGTCACGATGCCCGCACGCCCGTCGCGGCGTCACCTCCCAGCGCACCAAGACCTGGAAGGGATCCCCCGGGCCCCGAGCGTGACGCCAGGCTCGACCGGGTCGAGCACGTGCTGGAGCACTTCCCGGACCGGGTGTTTGCGTTCGACGAGTTCCGCCCGCTCGACATCCGCCCCGCCGCCGGAACCGGCTGGGCCCGCGCCGGCCGCCCCGAACGCCATCCCGCGACCTGCCACCGCACCCACGGCGTCCGATACTTCCGCGGCTGCTGCTCCGTCGGCGGCGACACCCTGTGGGGCGCGGCAGTTCACCATCGCCAACTCCGACCATCCCAACCGCACCGCGCAGACCCGATTCCTGCAGGCCTACCTCCGCCGGTGCGACGCGAACACCCGCCCCCGAGACGCTGGCCGCCCGACGCCGCGAACGCGCCCGTATCCGCGGTGAGAAGGGCATCCGCCGGGGTGGCCGAGGACAGGCAGCCGCTGCCTGAAACTGCCCGCACTCCCCCGGCGGCCAGGCACTACGGTGGGATGCATGTCCGAGCTCTCCGTGCGGGATTTCTACGACGATCTGGCCCGCGACTACCACCTGATGTTCCGGGACTGGGACGCGAGCATGGCCTACCAGGCCGAGGTATTGGGCGGGCTCCTGCGCGAATCCCTCGGCGCAGGACCCCACAGCGTCCTGGACTGCTCGTGCGGGATCGGTACCCAGGCCATCGGCCTGGCCCTGGCCGGGCACCAGGTCATCGGCAGCGACCTGAGCCCGGTCGCCGCCGCGCGCGCCGCCGCCGAGGCGGCGGTCCGGGGCAGCCGGCTTCCGGCCGCTGCGGCCGACATGCGCCAGCTGCCCTTCAAGGACACATCATTCGACGTCGTCCTCTGCGCGGACAACTCACTCGCGCACCTGCTCTCCGGGCAGGATCTCCGGGCGGCACTCCTCGGCATGAGACGGGTGCTCCGAGACGACGGACTGTTGATGATCACAGTCCGGGCCTACGACGAGGCGCGCCGGACCAGGCCCACGACGACACCTCCCCAGGTCACGGAAACACGCGACGGCCAAGCGATCACCTTCCAGCTGTGGCGCTGGCACGAAGACGGCGAGCGCTACGACCAGGAGCACTTCCAGCTCATCCCCGCAGGGAACACCTGGGATGTCCGAGTCCGCCGGAGCACCTGCTGGGCGCTGACGACGCCACAGCTGACAGAGTTCGTGGCTGAAGCCGGCTTCACCGACATCACCTGGCACAGTCCGGCCTCCAGCGGGTATTACCAGCCCGTGCTCACCGCGGCGCGCTCCCTCGGCGCAGTAGCCCGGACATCGGCTCCGCCCTGCCCGGCTTTCCGTTCGTCCATGCCGAACCGGTGAACGTTGCCGGTCGGAGCACTGGCCTGGCCTGGCCTGGCCTGGCACCGGCACCGGCACCGGCACGGACGACAGCGATCCCCTTTCAGAGGCCGGGTACGACGGCAGCCGGCGCAGACGACCGTCGCGTGGCTGCCGTGGCTGCGGTGGCTGCCGTGGCTGCGGCCGAACACGTAACAGGCAGGGCGGGGCCGTCCGCCGAAGTCGCCCCGGGGCAGGCGAGGCACCCGCTGACGAAGCTGCTCGCGACGACGACCTCTACCTCGAGCCGGTCGTGGAGACGGAGCACTTCTGCCCCCTCTGTTCTGTCCGCCCCCGGCCGCTGCAGCTCATGCTGCGGAACCGGCCCTCCCGCCGCAGACCGGACTGTCCCGGCCTCATTCCGTCAAGAGCTCCCGGGCCGTGCCCGGCGGATCGGGGCCGGGTGCAGCGCTGTCGTTCCTCGTCCTGCCCGACGGCTCCCAGGGTCCCGAGGAGACGCGGGCCCCGACCGGTGGTCCGTCGCCCGGGCGGGCGACCCGGGGTGCGGTGGCGGCGGGGCCGTGCGTAAGTAGCACCAGGCCCCTTGCCCGTGCCGTCACCGCCCTCGTCACCCGCCCTCGCCGCCCAGGGAGCTCCCGCATGTCCGACGCCACCCCGGAGCCCGCGGCAGCCGGTCCGGAGCCGGCCGCGGCCCAGCCGGTCGTCGCACCGCTGACCAGTGCCGCGCTGATCCTGGTCGCCACGATCGAGCCCGGCGGCGAGGCGGCCGTGCGCGAGGCGCTGCCGGATCTGGCGGCCTTCGCCCGTTCCATCGACTTCCGGTATCCGGAGGCGGGTCTGGTCTGTGTGAGCGGTTTCGGTTCCGAGGCCTGGGACCGGCTGTTCTCCGGGCCGCGTCCGGCGCTGCTCCACCCCTTCGAGGAGCTGCGCGGTGCCCGGCATCACGCGCCCGCCACCCCGGGGGATCTGCTGTTCCACATCCGGGCGGAGCGGATGGACGTCTGTTTCGCCTGGGCGAACAGGCTGCTCGGCCGGCTCGGGGACGCGGTGCGGGTCGTCGACGAGACGCAGGGGTTCCGCTATTTCGACCACCGGGACCTGCTCGGTTTCGTCGACGGCACGGAGAACCCGCTGGGGGACGACGCGCGTTCGGCTGCGCTGGTCGGTGCCGAGGATCCGGCGTTCGCGGGCGGCAGTTATGTCGTCGTGCAGAAGTACCTGCACGACCTGACCGCCTGGAACTCGCTGAGCACCACGGAGCAGGAGCGGGTCATCGGCCGTACGAAACTGGACGACGTCGAATTCGCCGACGACGTCAAGCCCGCCGATTCGCACGTGGCTCTCAACACCGTCACCGGCCCGGACGGTGCGGAACGCGACATCCTGCGCGCCAACATGCCGTTCGGCAGCTTCGAGCAGGGCGAGTTCGGCACGTACTTCATCGGGTACGCCGCCGATCCGGGGGTGACCGAGCAGATGCTCCGCAACATGTTCCTCGGCAGTCCGCCCGCCACCCACGACCGCATCCTCGACTTCTCGACCGCGGTCACCGGCACGCTGTTCCACGTCCCCAGCGCCGACTTCCTCGGCGCCCCGCCGCCCCCGCCGCCCCCGGCCGGAGCCGCCGCCCGGCCGGAGCCCGCGTCCGCGCCGGTCACCGCCCCGGCCCCGGCCCGGTCCGCCGACGGTTCGCTGCACATCGGCAGCCTGCACGAAAGCGCCCAGTGATGAACAATCTGCACCGCGAACTCGCCCCTGTCACCGATGCCGCCTGGGACCAGATCGAGGAGGAGGCCCGGCGCACCTTCAGCCGCCATGTGGCCGGCCGCCGGGTCGTGGACGTCACCGACCCGGACGGCCCCGGACTGGCGGCCATCGGCGACGGCCATCTCCGCTCCATCGACCCGCCCGCCCCGGACGTCATCGCGCGGGCCCGCACCTCGGTGCCGGTCATCGAGTGGCGGGTGCCGTTCACGGTGACCAGGTCGGCGGTGGACGACGTCGAGCGCGGATCGGACGACAGCGACTGGCAGCCCGTCAAGGACGCCGCCCGCACCTGCGCGTTCGCCGAGGACATGGCGATCATCGACGGGTACGCCTCGGCCGGCATCACCGGGCTGCGGGACGGCTCCTCGCACGCCCCGCTGACGCTCCCCGCCGACGCCCGCGACTACCCGGCCACCGTCAGCCAGGCGCTGACCCGGCTGCGGCTCGCCGGGGTCGACGGCCCGTACCGGCTGCTGCTCGGGGCCGACGCCTTCACCGAGGCCACCGAGACCTCCGACCACGGATACCCGGTGGCCACCCATCTGGGCAGGCTCCTGGACGACCAGATCCTGTGGGCGCCCGCCGTCACGGGCGGGGTGCTGCTGTCCACCCGGGGCGGCGACTTCGAGCTGTGCCTCGGGCAGGACCTCTCCATCGGTTACCAGGACCACGACGCGACGAGCATCCGGCTCTACTTCCACCAGGCGTTCACCTTCCGGATGCTGACGCCGGAGGCCGTGGTCCCGATCGTGGCCTGAGCCCGGGTCACTTCCTGCGGTGCCCGGACGCCTTGACGTCCCAGGTCAGGGTGGTGGTGGCGAGGGCTCGGACGGCGGGGTCGCGGATGGCGTCCGTACGGTCGACGGCCCGTGCGGTCACCCGGTGGCCGCGGCCGTCGGGGCGGACGCCGAGCGAGGCGGGGGTGACGGTGGTGCGTCCGCGGGCGGCGGCCCGCTCCACGCCGTCCACGTACCAGCGCAGCTCGGTGCGGGCGAGGCCGGCCGTGGTGCCCGGCCGGTGGGTGCGGGAGGCGGTGCCGGTGGTGCGTACGGTGATGCGGTGGCCGCGGGCGAGGGCGGTCCCGGTATCGACGGTGCTGGTCAGAGCCTTGCCCGCGCGGTAGAAGCCGGCGATCATCGCTTCGCGGCCGGGCAGGTTGAACTCGGTGTTGCCGAGCTCCCGCATGATCGAGGACGCGGTGGGGCGGTAGAGGCCGAACGGGTAGTAGGCGCTGCCCTCGTACGTACCGACGGTGCCGCCCGCCGGATCGGGCCGGCCCAGCCAGCGGTACCACTTCGTCCGCTGCCGCGCGAGCCGGTCGGCGGTGTACGTGGTGGAGTTGATGCCGCCGACCTCGCCGCCGGTCCAGGTCCCGTACTCGTCGTAGGTGTACTCGTCGTCCAGCAGGCCCACCGAGTGGCCTATCTCGTGCGCGGCGATCATGCTGGACGCGGAGTGGCCGGAGGAGAGGGTGGAGACCCCGTTGAAGGGGTAGCCCTCGGCCTGGAGCCCGGAGTAGCCCGCGCCGCCGTACTTGGTGGAGTTGGCGATGACGACCACGAGGTCGGCGGCCGGGGCCTTCGCGGCGTACGCGGCGACCTTGTCGATGTCCGCGCAGATCAGCCGCTCGATGCCGGAACACCAGAAGCCGCTGCCGAGCGCGGTGTTCCGGGCGGTGCCGGTGTCGGGGTCGCCGCTGATCCCGGATTCGGCGGAGACCGCGTCGACGGTCCACACGTTGAACAGGTCCTGGTAGCTCCGGTAGGGCTCCAGGGCCGTGATGTCGGCCCACTTCGCGGTGGCGTCCGCGTGGAAGTCTTCCTGCTGGACGGCCGTGTAGCCGTCGCCGATGATCACGACGTCCAGGCGGTCGTCGGTCGGTCCGGTCACCGCCTGTTCGCCCACCGCGCCGTCGGCGGCGGCCTCGGCCGCACCGAGCGGGGCGGCGGTGGCGGCGCGGGCCGGGGCGGTGGCCGGGACCTCGGTGGTCCGCCCGGCGCCGCCGGGGTCGGGGAAGTACTCGGCCGATACGCGGCGGCCGTCGCCGTGGCCCGTGGGGGCGGCCGAGGCCGGGGCCGCGGTGGCGGCGGTCGCCGTCACGAGGGCGGCGAGGGCCAGCGCCGCCGTGACGTGGGCCGTTCGGCGGACGTGGGGGCGTATCCGCATGGACAACTCCTTCTGCTCCGGGGTGACTTCCAGGGCACGACCGACATGTAACCCATGAGTTAAGTCGAATTGATGTGGCGCTTAACCTAGAGGTGAACGAACCTTCGAACAAGACCCGGGCGCCGGTGCCGGTGGTCCGCATCCGGGCATCTACGATGCGTGGACCGCATTTCGGGGCGGTACGAGGCGGAAGGGGGCGGCGCGATGGAAGCGAAGCGCACGACGGGACGGGAAGCGGCATCGGAGAACGACCCCAAGGCGCTCGGCCGCCGTGTCCAACACCTGCGCATCGAACGGGGATTGACGCAGCGTCAGCTCGCCGAACCGCTGTACACCCCGGCCTATGTCTCCACCCTGGAGGCGGGCCGGGTCCGCCCCTCGGAGGCTGCCGTACGCCACCTCGCGGACCGGCTCGGTGTCACGTACGAGGAGCTGGCCACGGGGCGCCCGGCCCATCTGGCGACCGCACTGCGGCTGCGGCTCGTCGAGACCCAGCGGGCCCTGGCCACCGGTGCCGCCGAGGACGCCGCCACGGACTACACCGAACTGCTCGCCGAGGCCGGCCGGCACGGGCTCGACGAGGAACGCGCCACGGCACTGCTCGGCCTCGGCCACTGCGCCCTGGAGACGGGCGACCTGCCCACGGCCCGCGAGCGCTTCGAAGCGGCCGAACGGCTCCTGGCCGACGCACCGCTCCCCCGCCGCGCCCCGGCGATCCGGGGCCGGGCCGTCGCTCACCTCCTGGCCGGCGAACTCCGTTACGCCTGCTACCTGCTGGAGAGCGCCATCGACGAGCTGAACGCCTCCGGGCTCCAGGACCCCGGCGCGCTCCTGCTGCTGTACACGGCCGCGATCGCGCCGTACATGGACATGGGCGCCCACGCCCGCGCCGCCCAGGCGGGCGAACTGGCCCTGGCCCTCGCGCCGCAGGTCTCCGACCCCGAGCTGGTCGCCGGGCTGCACCGCAGCGTCGCCCGGACCCTCATCGCGGCGGGCCGCACCGCCGAGGCCGACGCCTCACTCGCCCGGGCCGCGGAGATCTACCAGCAGCTCCAGATCCGCACCGAACTCGCCCACTGCCACTGGATGCGCGGCTACGTCCACGCCCAGGACGGGGACCTGCCGGGCGCCGAGAGCGAACTGCGCGCCGCCCGCGACATGCTGGCGTCCAAGCGGGCCCGGCTGTACACGGCGCAGGTCGAGGTGGAGCTCGCCGATGTGCTGCGCCGCCGGGGCAAGACCGGCGAGGCCCGGGAGCTGCTCAACCGGCTCCTGGGCGAACTGCACCCGGAACGGGGCTCGGTGCACGCGGGCGGGGCGCACCGGATGCTCGGCCTGATCCATGAGGAGCAGGGCGATCCGGAGGCCGCCGAGGAGCACTACGTCACCGCGCTGGCCCTGCTGGAGCGGGCCGGGGCCGCCGGGGACCTGGCGGACATCTCCCGGCTCCTGGGCGACCTGCTGCGCCGTGCGGGCCGGACCGAGGCGGCCATGGACGCCTACCGGACCGGGCTCGGCCACCGCTCCTCCCCCGGCACCACCACGCTGGGCCCGGCCCCGGTCCGCCCCACGACGGCCTGACCCGGGCGACCGGTCCTACGGCTGCGGGGCGGGTTCGGGGCGCGGCGTCGGGGGCTGCGGGATCGGGTCGGGCGCGGGGCCGGGCGGCACCGGTCCCGGGGGCGCGGGCGGCGGCTCCGGCAGCGGCGCGGGCGGTCCGGGCATCGGCCCCGGGGTGGGCGCGGGCGGCACCGGGTCGGGGTACGGATTGGTCATCGGGGCCTCCGAGGGGTCACGTCGTACGTCCCGTACGGGTCGCTTCCTCCACCGTCCCCCGGGGCGGCCGGGGGCGCCCGGTGGGTCCGCCCGAGCGGGTTCCGAAAACGCCACCGCAGTACGTGGAGGCGGGCCGGGTCACGGCGGCGGCCGCTGCGGCGAGCCCCGGCCGGGGGCTGGAGAGCACCGGCACACGGGTAGCCGTCCGGGCGGCCGCCCCGGCCATCGACGCCTGGGCGAGCACGATGACATCGGCGTCCGTCACCGCGTCCGCCGCGGACGCCACCAGATCCAGGTAGCCCTCGTGGTCACCGTCCTCGAAGCGCGCCCAGGCACCGCCCACCACCACGGCGCGCACCTCGACCGGCCGGTTCCCCGCCTCCTCGGCGAGCAGCGCGAGGGTCGGTGCCAGTGTGTCGGCCACGGCCGCGAGCACGACCACACGGTCCCGGGTCACGGCGGCCGCCGCCATCGGCCGGTCGACGCGCAGCACGGGGACGCCGAGCTCCGCCGACCACGCCTCGGCGACGGCGCCGATCGTCGAGCAGGTGCACAGCACGGCCCGGGCGCCGTCCGCGACGGCACCGGCGAGCAGTGCCCCGGTCCTGTCCGCCACGGCTTCGGGCCCGGCCTCCCGTGCCTGGGCGAGCAGGTCCTCGCGTACGAGGTGGCGCAGGGCGAACCCGGGGTGGTCGGCGTCCCTCAGGGCGTCGAAGACCGGCACATGGACCGGGGAGGTGTGCAGCAGCGCGAGAGTCACCGCCGCACGCTACCTCCCCGGGGCGGGCCGGATCAGTGCCCCGGTGCGGCCACCGCGTGCGGGCTGCGCACGGCAGCGCCCCCGGGCGCGGGCTCGGAGGCGTCTGCGCCGAGTTCGACGACCCGGTTCGCGGCGTCGACGTGCACGACGCGCGGCTTCAGCGCACGGGCCCCGGCGTCGTCGATCTGGGCGTAGCTGATCAGAATGACCAGGTCACCGGGGTGGACCAGATGGGCGGCGGCGCCGTTGACGCCGATGACGCCGGAACCGCGTTCGCCCTCGATGACGTAGGTCTCAAGCCGGGAGCCGTTGTCGATGTCGACGATGTGCACGAGCTCGCCGGGCAGCAGATCCGCCGCCTCCATCAGCTCGGCGTCGACGGTGACGGAGCCGACGTAGTGCAGGTCGGCGTGGGTCACGGTGGCGCGGTGGATCTTGGACTTGAGCATGGTGCGCAGCATGAAGGTACTCCTGGGGGTGGGCTCCCTGCCTGCGTTCGTACAGGTCAAGGGCGTTCACCCACCTTACGTCGGGTCGCCCGTACGCCCGGCGTGCCGCCGGTTTCCCGGGACCCGCGCCGGGCTCGTGCCGGCCGCGCCCGTCGGGTCGTCCTCGGTGGGGCCGGGCACGCCTGCCGTCCGCGAACCCCTGCCGGTGAATCGCCGACGGCATCAGGGGCCGGCGGCGACTTCGGGGAGGCCGCTTCTCCGGTCCGGGAACCGCGGCGAAGACCTCCAGCGGCTGCCGGTGCTCGCCCGCGTCCACGGTCTCCCGCTGTCCGGCCGTGAGGTGCTCGCGGGGACGTGCGGCGTCGCGCCGCCCGTCGGGCCCGGTGCACCCCGATCCCGGCGTGGGCGAGGGCGAGCAGCGTGACGGCGGTCAGCAGCATCGGCGTCGTCGTGACATGGCCGAGGAGAGTGAGGAGGTACGGGGTGAACATGCCGAGGTACGCCGCTGTCCAGAACCGGGCCGTCCAGCGGGCAAGCCGGTGGGGCGGGGCGAGGGCCGCGGTCCGGGTGAGGCCGTGGGCGAGGGTCAGTCCGTAGGCCGCGCCGAGAACGATCGCGGCGAGGAGGGCGAGGGGCTCGTTCTCCGTCGCCGCCGCGACGGCGGCGATCGCCGTGCCGGCCGCGACGGCCAGGAGGCCCGAGGTGGGTGTGGACGGGGCTCGCCGTGCGGTGAGCAGACCGGTTCCGGGGACGACGGCGGTCGCGACGCCCGTGAGGACCAGACCGGTGTGGAGGGTGGCCGGCAGCGTGACGAAGCCGATGGTGGGGGCTATGAAGACCCAGGGCGCCAGGGGCAGGACCGTACGCCGGAAGCGGCGGACCGCGTGTGCGTGGGAGGTTTCGGAGCCGTGGGCCGGGGCCGGTCCGGCGGTCTCGGGTGCGGCCAGGGCGAGCCATCCCGCCACCACCCCGAGGACGACGTGCGGAACGTACGCCGTCACCATCGGCCAGGGCGCCCACTTCGCGATGAGCGCCGCCGCGATGCCGCCCGTCGCGAAGCCCGCGGAGACGAACAGGCCGGGGCGGCGGGGCGAGCCGGAGAGTTCCTTGATCCAGGCACTGCCCGCGGCCAGCAGCGCGCCCGCGCCGACACCGGTCAGGAAGCGGCCGGACAGCAGTGGCCAGACGCCTCCCCACACTCCGCCCGCCATGAGGAGAAGGGTGGACAGGATGTTGAGGGCGAGGGCGGTGAGCGCCACCGGGCGCCGTCCCCTGCGGTCCGCGAGAGGGCCAGCGACCAGGAGCGCCGGGATCAGGCCGACGACATACACCGCGAACAGTCCGGTCACCGTGGACTGGGTGAGGCCGAGGTGGCCGCGGTAGGCGCCGAGCAGGGCCGAGAACTGGTTGGCGCTCCAGCCGGAGGCCAGCATGATCCACGCGGCGCGGGCGCCCCGGGTTCCGGCGGCCACGGGGACTGCGTCGGCGGGGGCGGTGACAGGGGGTGAGGTCATGCCCCCATTCGTATGTGCCCGACCGTTCGGCCCGCACCGCACGTTCACGATTCGTGAAGGGCCCGCGCCACCCGGCCGGGTCCTCGTCTACTCTCGGATGCATGGTGCTTGACCTGCGGCTTCTGTCGTCGTTCCTGGCGGTTGTCGAGGAGGGGCACTTCGGGCGGGCCGCGGCGCGGCTCTTCCTGTCGCCCCCCGCCGTCACCCAGCACGTACGCCGTCTGGAGAGCCAGGTCGGCGTGCGGCTCCTCGACCGGTCCGCCTCCCCCGTCGTGCCGACGGCCGCGGGGGTGCGGCTCGCCGGGCACGCGCGCACCCTGCTCGACGCCGCGCATGCCGCGCTCGACGATCTGTCGGACGTCACGCGGGAGGCCGATGTCCAACGGCCTCTGCGGGTGGGAATCATGGGGCACGGTTCGGCGGAGCTGACGCCCGCGGCCATCAACGCCTACCGGCGGGCCCGGCCCGAGGTGCGGGTGGAGATCCGGCAGCTGGACTTCACGGAGCATGTGTCCGCGCTGGTGGAGGACCGGGTGGACGTGGCCTTCGTGCGGCCCGGCCCGGACGACGAGCGGATCGCCGCGGATGTCCTCACCACCGAGCAGCGGATCGTCGTCGTGCACGAACGGTCGCCGCTGGCCGACGCCCGGGCCTCCGGGGTCGGCGTGGCGGACCTGACCGAGCTGCCGCTGTTCCGCGTTCCGGGGCACACCCCGCACTCGTTCACCGAGTACCTGTACTTCGACGACCGCGCCCAGCGCCGCAGCTCCGAGCTGGCCGTCACCCCGCAGGAGGTGCTGACCGGCGTCGTCACCGGGCGGGCCGCGGGCTCCGGCCTGCGTTCCTTCGCGCGGTACTACGCGTGGCCGGGCGCCGTCTTCGTACCCGTCCTCGACGCACCGTGGGAGAGCAGCTATCTCGCGGTGCGGTCCGGAGACGACAACCCGGAGGTGCGGATCTTCCGGGCGCTCGCGGTGGCCCTCGCGAAGGACCTGGGCCCCGGAATCAGCTTCCCGGGCTGACCGGCCGACGTCACCGGGGTGGGGCGGCACGGATCTTCGCGTGGGCAGTCCTGGGAGGGGGGCCGGCAGGAGCCGGAAGGCGGCGTGGGGTCAACGCCGTTCCCCCGCGCGTCGTCGGCGGCGGGCGCCGGTCGATGACGGCCGCCGTCGCCTTGCAGGCGCCGCAGGCGTTGTTCCGGTCCGGCACCCGGAAGTACGGGGAGACGGAGAGGCCGTCGTGCTCTGTGCCGCACAGGGGCGCGTCGGAATCCGTACGGGCATGGGCCGTGTCGCAGGCGTGGGCGACGGCCTGGTCCCGGAAGCCGTCGCCGTACCGGTCACGGAGTCTGCCGATCGAGCGGGAGCCTCGATCGGGTGATCGCGGGCCCTGACCGGCATGAGAGCAGGGCCTGGCGGTGTGCGGGGAAAATCCAGGGGAGCGGACGGCCGTACGCTGCTACGGTCGGGCGCCATGAGCTGGCTTCCCGATGACTTCGTCCACCCCGTCCTGGTACCGCTGCCGGGCGGTGGCCACCACCTGCGGCCAATCCGGGAGGCGGACACCCCGCTCGACTATCAGGCCGTGATGGGTTCGCGCGAGCGGCTGTGGACCATCTTCGGCCCGGCCTGGGGCTGGCCCGCGGCCACCATGACCTACGAGGCCGATCAGGCCGACCTGTTGCGTCACGAGAAGGAGATCGCCGCACACCAGTCCTTCAACTACGCGCTGTTCGACGCGGCGGAGGCAGTGCTGCTCGGCTGCGTCTACATCGACCCACCGGAGAGGGCCGACGCGGACGGCGAGATCTCCTGGTGGGTGGTGGACGAGCTGGTGGGCAGCAAGGTCGAGCAGGCCCTCGACGCACTGGTGCCGCAGTGGATCGCCGCCGACTGGCCGTTCGAGCAGCCGCGCTTCCTCGGCCGCGAGATCTCCTGGTCGGACTGGCTCGCCCTGCCGGAGCATCCCGACACGTAAGCGGTTGTTTGCCCGTGCCGATCTCGAAGGCTGTCGGCCGAACGGGAGTCCCGATCGGGGTGACCGCGGCGGTTTCCACGTGTGAAAGCAGGTCCTCCAGGTGGCTCGGGGATGCGATCCCGTTCCGAGCGGTTCCCGTCGGCTCTGTTGTCTTTGTCGTACGTTGATCCTGCCCGCCACGAACGAGGCGGTGATCCGGTGGTCGATGGTCACGCGGATGAGCCGGCGTCCAGGACGGCCACGGTGTACCGGACGGCGCCAGGCGTTCGGCCGCAGCCCCTCGGCCTTCGCCGACGTCATGTCAAGGCCCGGCTCCACCGCGGTCCCCTTGGCCCGAAGCGGTCCGTGCCCAGCGGATCGCCGCTGTTCCAGCACGCCCGGAAGGCGCTGATGGTCCGGCATCAGAACCGTCGCCGGCAGCCCTTCCCGCCAGGGCGGCACCGGCGCGAGCGGCAGCCGTCCGGATCTCTGCCAGGGCGCGCTCGCGGTCGACCGCTGGAGGCTGGAACCGGTCGGGGGCCAGCCGGACGTGCTCCTGCCAGGAGTCCTGCCAGAACTCCACGGTCCAGCCGGGCCACCGCGCCGGCACCTCGTACGCCTCGGCGGACGCCCCGAGCACCCACCAGCCGACCCGGCGCCGCAGCGGATCGATGTGGATGCCGGCATCGGCGGACACTCGGCACACCCCGTGTTCGGGGCCGCCCGACAGCCGGTGGAGCAGCGCGGCCCCTTCCCTGACCGGGTGATCGGCGACATTCGCCACCGCGTAGCAGCGGTCCGGACCCACGGTCACCACCGCGACCATCGGTTCGGGCTCGGCCAGTTCCTCGTCGTCCGGTTCCAGCAGCGGTCCGCGGAAGGTGCCGGACCCGCGGT
Organism: Streptomyces sp. NPDC056347; assembly: GCF_042262625.1. Lineage (NCBI taxonomy): Bacteria > Bacillati > Actinomycetota > Actinomycetes > Kitasatosporales > Streptomycetaceae > Streptomyces > Streptomyces sp. NPDC056347. The sequence goes on from NZ_JBHJQP010000004.1 coordinate 34,943, forward strand.
CACGTACGTGCTCCGGGTCCAGCCCCAGGTAGGTCCGCAGCTCGGCGGGGCCGTCGTGAACCCACCGCACGTCCCACCCCGGCCAGGCTTCCCCCAGCAGTTCCAGGAACGCGGCCCGGTACCGCATCACGGTGCTCGGCCCCTCCCAGGCGAACAGCAGCAGCACTTTTCGGCCGAGGTCGATCAGCGCCGCCCCCTGGCAGCACGTGTCGTCCAGCCACCAGCCGTCCGCCCTCAGGCGCTGGACCATCGAGAGCGATGCGGCCGGTCCCGCCAGCAGGTCGAGGTCGAGACCCGCCGCACCCCAGCGGGACAGGTACAGCTCGTACTCCCCGCTCTCACGGACAACGACAAAGTTCGCACGATCGGCCACTCGGCCAGAATGGCGGGCGCCGACAGCCGGACGCCACCCCATTGACGTCCCCTGACGTCCCCGAACGGGCGCCGTGTCCAGGATGCGGGGGGGGACGGCCGGGCCGCGGCGTCCCGCTCGCGTTCGAGCAGGACGCCTGCCCGAACGGGCTCCGGCCCGGGCCCGGGCAACGAGGCGGGCGTATTCGGGCGTTCCGGCAGCGCGGCGAGGTGCCGTGGCTGCCGTCGCCCGCCCGTCAGGGATTACGGGACGGCTATGGGACGCGGCGGCCGGTCGCGGAGGCGAAGCCGAGCCAGGTGTGCCGGTTGCCCGCCCAGCACCAGCCGACCTTGGGGGCGTTACGGCGTTCGCGGCCGTCCCGACCGGTGCCGTTGCTGATCCAGATCGCCGGGGTGCGGGCGTCCAGAGTGCCGTTGGGCCTGCGGAGCCGGGAGCCGATGGCCATGAAGCAGTGGTTGCGTTCCAGGGCGGCGGGCTGTTGCAGCACCCAGTGGATGCCCTCGGTGTGCGTGAGCGGGGTGCGGGCCTGTGCGGTGAGGGCGGGCAGCGCCTCGTCCGGGCTCCAGTTGGCCATCTCGTCACCCCGGTCGGGACCGGTGAGGAGGTAGAGCGGCGCGTCCGGCAGCAGGACCGTTTCGAGCGGGGTGAAGAGGTCGATGTCGGGCATGTCGACGACCACGAAGCCGGGCTTGTCGTCGCGGCGGAGCAGCGGCGCGAGGGCAGAGGCGGGGGCGCGGTCCGGGTGCACGGCGAGCAGGGCGCCCCCGCCGGTCGTGGACGCCTCGGCAGACCCGGACTCCTTGGCGAAGGTGCGCAGTTCGGCGGCGGACAGCCCGGCGATCTCGTGCACCCCCAGCTCGATCAGGCGCTCGGCCTGCGCGCTCAAGCCCGGAAGGGCGGGACGAAAGGTCGAGGCGGGCGAGGTGGACGAAGCGGTGGTTACGGTGTCGGACACGATGCTCCCCGGGACAGCGACGTGGACGGGCCCAGGGTGAACGCGGCGGCCCGCCGGAACGTTCCCGCCGCCGCGATGGCACGGCCGGGCCCCGCCGGGCAGCGGACACCGTCGGCGAGTTTCCTGTGCCGACGGAGGTTGGCGGTCACCAGGTTCGCGCCATCAGAGTCGAACGGCTGCTCGGAGGGGTGAACGTGGAGGCCTCACCGGTCACCTTCCGCCTGGCACCGGGCGTAACAGGGTTCCGCGACCGGGGTGGCCCGCCCCTGCCGAGTACCGGTCCCACTCGCGGGCAGCAGCACCGGCACCTTCTTTGAACACGACGTCGGCCTCCACGACCACGACGGGTCATGAAGGCCGGCGTCAAGCCCCCCCCTTTTCGCCGGCGGTGCCGACAGCAGGCCGGTGGGCCGGCCGTGCCGTCGGCAAGGGCCCCGGGCCGCAGCGGTGCGCGGCCTGCTGCGGCCCGGGCTGCCGGTCACACCGGGGTCACGGACTCCCGGGGTGCCCGCGTACCGGCACCGGCTGTCAGGGAGTGTTGTTGGCCAGGGCCAGCAGACGCGAGCGGTCGCCGCTGAACCGGTCGCGGTCGACGTTGCCGGAGACCCCGCTCACCGCACCGGTGGAGGTGTACTGCCAGACGGTCCAGTACGGGAAGCCCGTGGGGATGCTGGGGCTGCCGGCGGAGGTCCAGTGGGCCACCCACAGCGGGCTCCGGGCCGACATGCCGGTCCAGCCGCCGGTGCACGAGTTCCACCAGCTGGGGCTGGTGTAGATCACGACGTCGCGGCCGGTGCGGGCCTTGTAGGTGTTGTAGAAGTCGAGGATCCAGGACTGCATCGCCGCGGGTGTCTTGCCGTAGCAGCTGCCTTCGATGTCCAGTACTCCGGGGAGGGTCAGGTTGTCGCGGGACCAGGCGCCGCCGCTGCTGGCGAAGAAGTTCGCCTGCGCCGCGCCGCCGGACACGTCGGGCCGTGCGAAGTGGTAGGCGCCCCGGATCACGCCCGCGTTGTAGGCGCCCAGGTAGTTGGCGCTGAATGTGGGGTCCTTGTACGTGGTGCCCTCGGTCGCCTTCATCCAGGCGAACTCGATGCCCGCGCCGCGGACCGCGCTCCAGTTGATGGAGCCCTGCCAGCTGGAGACGTCCACGCCGACGGGGCTCGCCAGGAGGTCCGCGGCAGGCCGCGCGCCGAGGTGCAGCTGCCGGGTGTCCGGCTTGAAGTCCTTGCTGTCCTGGACGTAGCCCACGCCCATGTAGCCCCTGCCCTGCGGCACCGGGCTGTCCGACGGCAGCGGTGCCGAGGAGGCGGTGCCCGACATGAGGCCGAGGGCCAGCGCGGCGCTCACGCCGGCGACGCCGACCGCGGTGAGTCTTTGCTGTACTGATGTGAGGGAAAGGCTCCGGGGGAACAAGGCTTCCTCCTGCTTGGTGGGGGGAGTGGGATGCAGCGGTGCCGCGTGGTCCTTCGGTGCGGTGGATCCCGCCGCGCCGGTGTACGGGCGGTGCGGCGGTCGGAAGGCCGTGCGTGCGTCCGGTCAGGAGGAGTCGGCCACACGCTTTCCCGGAGGTCTACGCGCGTCCGATGACGCGAACATGACATAGTGAGCCACAGGAGGGCATGCGCGGTAAACAGTTTTCCGTCCCGTTAGTGGACTAGGCCAATACACGCTTCTGTGAGCTGCGGAAACGGGCGGGTCCCGGCAGAACTTTCGTCAACTGACGTGTCCCGAGGGGGCGTCGGGGAAAGCGCCGGAGCGGTCGGGCCCGCGTTCCGCGGCGGCGGCCCCTTCGGGCTCCGCGTACACGTCGGCGCGGCGTCCGCGGAACGGCCCCCGGCCTCCCGCCGCCGCACCACCGCGCGGCCGGGCCCGGCCACCGGGCGGCTCCCGGGTGTCTGTTACTCTCCCCCGGCCCCCGACAGGAGCACGATGAACCCTCTCAGCCCTTCCGTCCCAACGCCGCGTACGTCGCTGCTGGACGGCTTCTCCCTCGAAATGACCGGCAAGGACGTGCCCGGACTGGAGGAGGCCGCACACCTCATTCCGCCCGGGACACGGATCAACGTGACGTTCCTGGGCAACGAGGACGCGCGGATGCGGCTCGGCGCGGCCCGGGCCGTGAAACGCCTCGGGTTCCGCCCGGTGCCGCACATATCCGCCCGGCGGCTGGGTTCCCGGGCCGACTTCGAGGACTTCCTCGGCGGCCTGCGGGCCGATGCCGCCCACACCGACGTCTTCGCCGTCGGCGGCGACCCCGCCCGCCCGGAAGGGCCCTACCCGGACTCGCTCTCCCTGATCGAGTCCGGGCTGCTGTCCGCGTACGGGGTCCGGCACATCGGGATGGCCGGGTACCCGGAGGGCCACCCGGCCATCGCCTCCGACGTGCTGTGGGCCGCGCTGCGCAAGAAGTGCGCGGCCGTCGCCGACCAGGGTCTGGGCGCGGACGTCATCACCCAGTTCGGCTTCGACGCCGGGCCCGTACTGGACTGGATCGAGCGCGTCCGCGGCGAGGGCATCACGCTCCCGGTCCGCGTCGGCGTTCCCGGACCGGCCGGGGTACGGCGGCTGATGGGCTACGCGACCCGGTTCGGCGTCGGCACCAGCGCCTCCATCGCCAGGAAGTACGGCCTGTCCCTCACCAATCTGATGGGCACCGCGGGGCCGGACAGGTTCCTGCACGCCCTGGCCGAGGGCTACGACCAGGGGCGGCACGGCGAAGTGAGGATCCACTTCTATACGTTCGGCGGGCTGAGGGCCACCTCCGAATGGGTCGCCGGGGCCGGCCCGGGAGCACGCTCGTAGCGGTGCCCCCGGCCGTTCAGGATCCGGTGCCCGGCTTGACGCCCCAGACGTAGACGGCGTCGTCGAGCTTGAGCAGGTCCCACAGCGAGGCGGCGTCCTCGACGGTGAGGTTGACGCACCCCGCGGAGCCGCCGCCGTCGAAGAGGTCGCCCGGGTGTCCGTGCAGGGCCTGGCCGCCGTCGAAGAACTGGGAGTACGGCATGGGGGCGTCGTCGTACAGCGAGGAGACGTGGTCCTTGTCGCGCCAGTAGATCGAGTGCCAGCCGGGCCGGGTCTCCTGCGAGTCGCGCCCGGTCCGTATCGGGACCGGGCGGAAGTCGATCCGCTTGCCGGTCTGCACCCACAGCAGCTGCCGGTCCATGTCCACGCAGGCGACCCGGTAGGTGCGGGCCGGGCAGTGCCCGGCGGCGTTCGGGTCGTCGGACGCCTGGACGGCGAGCATGTAGCGGTAGGTGGACAGGTCGGCGTATCCGTCGGTGCGGGGGAACTTCTGCTTCACCTGGAAGGCGCGGACGGCCTCGCAGTCGGCCTCGGACTGGACTCCGTCGACGGGTCGGCCGAGGTACTTCTCCAGCTGCCGCTGGTAGGGGCCGGTCGGTGCGGTGCACGCGGCGGCCGCGACGGGGGCTGCGGCGGCCGGGGCCGCGAGCGGCACGGACACGAGGGCCGCCGCGGCGGCAGCGGCCACGACGGCGGATATGGGGGCAGGACGCACGGGGGGAACCTCCTGGCGTACGGGGAACCGTTTCAGCCAGTGAATCAGCGCACCGGTCCGGCCGCCCTGTTGTGGTGGCCGAACCGGTGACCGCCCCGGTGGCCCGGGGCGGCCCTGCGCCGGATCGGTCGTCAGCAGTTCTTGCCCTTGCAGGGCTCACGGCGCTCGTTGGACAGCTCGACCTCCACGCCGGTGGAGCTGTTGGCCGCGGTCACCGCGTAGGGGCCGAAGACCGGGTTCTCGGGCCGCGCGAAGCCCTCGGGTACGGCGGTCTCCAGCAGGTAGTAGTCCCCGAGCGGCAGGTCCGTGAAGTCGCACCGCCCGTCCTCGTCGGTGGAGCAGCCGGGCCCGAAGCGGATGTCCGGGTTCACGCCCGTGGTCTGGAGACCGGCGATGCCGTTGGTCTCCCGCCAGGTCTCGAACACGGCCCCCGGAAGCGGGCTGTCGTCCGTGCGGTCGGTCTTGGTGAGGTGGATCGAGCCGTGGTTGTCCGGCCCGGGGACGGCGATGTCCCGGGCCTCGACCTGTACGCCCCGGCCCGCGTTGCCCTCGGTGAGGACCAGCGGGCCGAACACGGCGGGGTCGGGCAGTTCGTAGCCGGCCGGGGCGGCGGTCTCGCGCCAGTAGTACGTGCCGGGGGTGGTGGTGATGGCACAGCGGCCGTCGGCCGCGGTGACGCAGTCGGTCACCCGGGTGTCGGGGGTCGTGCCGCCGGTCTGGAGACCCCGGATGCCGTTGCTCTCCCGCCACAGCTCGAACTCGGCGCCGGGCAGGGTCTCACCGGTGTCGGCGTCGGTCTTGAGGACCCGCACCTCGCCGGTGACCGGGCCCGGACCGGAGCAGTCGGGCAGGTCGCCGTCGAAGGGGTAGGCGTGGAACTCCTGGCCGCCACCGCCGCCCTCGATGCTGGTGTGGGTGAGCGAACCGGTGGTGAAGAAACGGCCGTTGACACCGGCCATGGTCACCGTCGTCATGGACGCCTGGTCGCCGATCAGGAAGCTGCCCTGCATCTGTCCGATGCCCTGGAGCCGGACGGAGGTGGCGTCGGGGATGTTCCACAGCAGCCGCTCACGGAGGGCGTTGAGCGGGTCGGTGCTGTCGTCGATGCCGCCGCTGTAGGTGTTGACGGTGCGGTTGGCCCCCAGGATGTTGACCAGGACGGTGGCGTCGTCGGGGATGTTCTCGAAGACAAGTCCCTGCGGGCCGCCGCCGGGCGCGGTCAGGTCGAAGTCCACGTTGAAGACCTGGATCGGGGACCTGCCGTTGCCGCGGAAGACGGTCTGCCCGCCTTCGTTGACCGCCGTTCCGGTGGCCGGCCGGGAACTGCCGCCGACCCGGGCGTAGCACTGGCTGGCCGCGGTCAGTTCGTCCCGCAGGCCGGCGTACGGCCGGGCGGCGCCCTGGTCGTGGACGAGCCGTCCGTCGACCGTGCCGGACTCGGTTCCGGCGTACCGTGCGACACCGGGGGTCTCCAGCACTCCACCGGTGAGGTCGAGGCGCTGGCCCGGGGCCACCGTCAGGTTCCCGCCGGTGGTCAGGAAGTCCGCGCCCGCGGGCGGCGGAACGCGGGAGCCCACCCCGGCGATCCCGAGGTTGTACAGTCTGCTGGCCCCCGCCTCCTTCTGCTGGTCGAAGTCGTCGAGCACGACCACGCGGCCCTCGGCCTCCGCCGCCCGGCCCCGCACCAGGAAGTCGTCGCCGACGAAGACGTTGATGGCGTTGTCGCGGCCGGCGAACGGCCCGTTGTTGACCCCGGGGAAGGGGTTCGGACAGGAACCGGGCACACACGGGCCGAGGCCGCCGGGCAGCGGAGCGGCGTAGGCGGGCGCCGCGCCGAGGCCGAGGGCGAGCACCGGCACGGTCGCCGCGGCCACGGCCAGGGCCGTACCGGTGCTTCCGATCCGGACACGCAGCGCGCCGAAGCGCTGGGAGATACGTCTCATGAGGGCATGTTCGACGCCCGTCCCGCGCCGGACGCCCGCATGACACGGAGCGCTGATCGGATCTCGCGGTCTATCTCATGCGAACGGCGTACGCCGGGCCTGGCGTCACGCTTCCAGGGCGCGGAGGAAGGCGATCGTGCGGTCGAGGAACAGGGTGGCGGCCCCGGCGTCGTACGAGGGGAGCGAGCTGTCGGCGAACAGGTGGCGGTCGCCGGGGTAGAGGTGCAGTTCGGCTTCGGGGACCTCGGCGGCCAGGGTGCGGGCCGCGTCCGCGTCGCCCTCGTCGGTGAACAGGCGGTCCTCCTCCATCGCGTGGACCCGGACCGGGAGCCCGGCCGGCCAGGCCCCGAAGGCCGACACCGGAACGCAGGAGTGGACGAGCACCGCGCCGCGTACGCCCGGCCGGGTCTGGGCCAGCTTCTGGGCGGGCAGCACGCCGAGCGAGAAGCCGATGTGGACCACCCCCGCGGGCGCGTCCGCCGCCGCCCGGACGCCGCGGTCGAGCAGTTCGTCGAAGCCGGTGCCCTCGGCGTGGGCCAGCCCCGCCTCCAGGGTGTCGAAGGTACGGCCCTCGTAGAGGTCGGGGGTACGGACCGTGTGGCCTTCGGCGCGCAGGGCGTCGGCGAAGGCGGCCACCCCGGGGGTGAGGCCCTGGGCGTGATGGAACACGAAGACGTCAGCCATGAAAAAACTCCAAACAAATGTTCGAATAATAAGTCGAATGACAGGGCCTGCCGGAACGGGGTCGTCATGCCGGGCGCCACCGGCGCGAGCTCACTCCCTGAACTTCGACTCGCTACCGGGCGCGGGGGCCAGGAGCACGGGCCAATCGCCCCCTTCCTCCGGCGCGCCGTCCGGAGCGCCGACGAGGAGCGCGGTCGCGGGCGCCGCCCGCGCGTACAGCTCCGGGTCCACCACCGCCTCCGCGCGCAGGATCAGCACCGCCCCGGGGTCCGCCGCCGAGCGGTCGGGGAACTCCGCCGGATCCACGCCCATCCGCGTCAGCACGGCGGCGTACACCGCGAGGCCCACGGTCAGACGGTCGCCGTCGAGGGCGTGTTCGGCCCAGCCGTCGGTGCGCACCAGGTACAGCACACCGTCGCCCTCGTAGCAGAGGTCGCCGAGCCGGGCCGCGGCACGCTCGCCGGGCGCCCCGTCCGGATCGACGCGGAGCGTGACGACGGGCACCTCGGGCTCGTCGGGGTCGACGCCCGGGCGGACATGGAGCCGGGCCATGAGCGGACCTCCAGTGAGGGACGGAGCCAACAGCGATCAGTACAGCACGGCGCACTGACAACCGCGGTCCGCCGAACCGCTCGGCCGGACCAGGAGCGTCCAACATGCTGGAGAAGAGGGACGGTTCACTCCACGGAGCGGTCACGGACGGGCGGCGGAACACGGGCTTCCGTGGCCGCCGGACCGGAGGTCGGCCGACCGGATTCGGTCCAGGGGGTAGGCCCGCACCGCACTCTTGCTATACGTTCCGTCTAACAGCTTGCTAGACGTCACGTCTAACAAGGGAGTGAGGCGCCCGGCGGGCGTCGGGTCGATCCGTCGAATCGAGGAGCCGCACCATGGCAAGCAGCACCGTTCGACCGCAGGACCGGGAGCGGTCCGACGAGCAGGAAGTCGCCCGGCGCCTGCTCGACTCGTCGGCGAAGCTCTCGTACGACCCGGCCACCGAGGTGGACTGGGACACTCCGCTGGACAAGGAGTTCCACGGCGCGAGCCCGGAGTGGAGCACGCTCTACAACACGTCGTACTGGAACGAGATGACCGAGGAGCAGCGCAAGGAGCTCACCCGGCAGGAGGCCGCTTCGGTCGCCAGCACCGGCATCTGGTTCGAGATGATCCTCCAGCAGATGGTGCTGCGGGACATCTACACCACCGACGCCACCGACCCGCGGTTCCAGTGGGCCCTGACGGAGATAGCCGACGAGTGCCGGCACTCCGTCATGTTCGCCCGCGGGGCGGCGAAGCTGGGCGCTCCGGCGTACCGGCCGCGCCGTGCGGTGGTCGAGCTCGGGCGCGCGTTCAAGACGCTCGCCTTCGGCGAGGCGGCGTACGCGGCGATCCTGGTCGCCGAGGAGGTGCTCGACGTCATGCAGCGGGACTGGATGCGGGACGAGCGGGTCGCACCGTTCGTCCGCACCATCAACAACATCCATGTCGTCGAGGAGTCCCGGCACATGAAGTTCGCCCGCGACGAGACCCGCAGGCGGCTGCGGAAGGCGGGCCCGGTGCGTCGGCGGATCAACGCGTTCGTGATCGCCGTCGCGTCCTACTTCATCGTCACCAGCATGGTGAACCGCGAGGTCTACGCGAACGCCGGGCTCGACACCCGGCGCGCTCTCGCCGAGGCCGGTGCCAATGAGCACCACAAGTCCCTGATGCGGTCCAGCTGTTCGGGGCTGATGGAGTTCCTGGCCTCGGCCCGGCTCCTGACCCGGCCTGCGCTGGCCCTGTACAAGCGCGCCCACCTGATCTGATCCGTCCCGATCCGAGCGACCCCGAGATGACGAGATGACCTACGCCATCACCCAGACCTGCTGCAACGACGCCACCTGCGTCGCCGTGTGTCCCGTCAACTGCATCCACCCGACCCCGCAGGAGCGGGCCTTCGGCAGCACGGAGATGCTGTACGTCGACCCGAGGTCCTGCATCGACTGCGGGGCCTGCGCCGACGCCTGCCCGGTCGACGCGATCTTCCCGGTGGACGGCCTGCCCGAGGGGCAGCGGGAGTACGCCGCGATCAACGCCGCGTACTACGCGGACCGCGAGCCCGGGCCGGCGGGCCCGGGGCCCAACTTCCACCACTGGGACGCGCCGTCGTTCGAGCGCAGTCTGCCCTCGGACTTCGGGCCGATCCGGGTCGCGGTCGTCGGGACGGGACCGGCCGGCATGTACGCGGCCGAGGACCTGCTGCTGCACACCAACGCCGAGGTGACGCTGGTCGACCGGCTGCCGGTGACCGGTGGGCTGGTCCGGTACGGCGTGGCGCCCGACCACCCCTCCACCAGGAAGGTCGGCGACACCTTCGCCCGCTTCCACACCCATCCCCGGGTACGGATGCACCTGGGCGTCGAGATCGGCAAGGACATCACCGCGGCGGAGCTGGCCGCCCACCACGACGCGGTGATCTACGCGGTGGGCGCCTGCGCCGACCGCCGGATCGGCATCCCGGGCGAGGAGCTGCCGGGCAGCATCCCGGCGGCCTCGTTCGTCGCCTGGTACAACGCGCACCCGGAGTCCGCTCCGGACGCGTTCGAGCTGTCCTCGCCGCGGGTGGTGGTGGCGGGCAACGGCAATGTCGCCCTCGACGTCGCCCGGATCCTGGTCACGGACCCGGCGGCCCTGGCCGGTACGGACATCGCGGACCACGCGCTCGCGGCGCTGCGGGCCTCGAAGGTGCGCGAGGTGGTGGTGCTCGGCAGGCGCGGGCCGGAGCACGCGGCGTACAGCACCTCGGAGTTGCTGGCCCTGAAGCGGCTGCCGGGTGTGGAGCTGGTGGTCGACGACCACGATCCCCGGACCGGCGGGGCGATCGACGGGGCGGCCGGGGGCGGCAGGGCGGCGGTGCTGCGCGGGGTACGCCGGGAGAGGACCGACCTGACGGGAGAGCCCGGCCCCGGACGGCGCATCGTGCTGCGGTTCCACGCCGCCCCCGTACGGGTGCTGGGCGACAGGGGCGTACGGGCGGTGCGGGTGTCCGACGGCCGGGACGAGTCGGAGATCCACGCGGGCACCCTGCTGCGGGCGGTCGGCTACCGGGGCCTACCGGTCGCGGGTCTCCCGTTCGACGAGGCGACCGGCACCGTGCCGCACGAGCGCGGCCGGGTGACCGGGATGCCGGGGACGTACGTGGTCGGCTGGATCAAGCGCGGGCCCTCGGGCGGGATCGGCGCCAACCGGGCCTGTGCCGCCGAGACCGTGGGCACGCTGCTGTCCGACGCGGTGGCCGGCCGGCTGACGGCGCCGCGGGCCTCGCCCAGGGAGTTCCGGCGGCTGGCCCGGAGCCGTAACCGCCAGGTGATCGATGCCAAGGGGCTGGCCGCCATCGAACGGGCCGAGCTGGCCCGGGGCCGAGCCGGGGGACGTCCGCGGGTCAGATTCGGCACGGTGCCGGAGCTGGTCGCGGCGGCGCGGGGCGGCCGCCCGAGGGCATCGGGATGAACCGGCCACGGGGCGAAGGGGACGGGCCGCCCCGCGGCACGGCGCCGCCTCTCCGCCTCAGACGTTCATGATCGCTTCATCCGGACGCCCACCGGGTCCCACCGCCGCCTGACCCACGACACCTAACGTCTCTGGTTCAGACCGGTTATCCACTCGTTACACAACCGGTCCGGAAGACCGGAGCGGGCCTTCCGGACCGGGGAACAGGGACCCCCGTGAGATTCGCCCCCCTCGTGATCGCCGCGACGTCCGTCGCGCTGATCGCCCCCACCGCCGCGCAGGCCGACTCCCCCGGCACGCGCACCCCGGCCGCCCCCGCCGTCAGTGTCCCGGGCGGGCGGTACGAGCAGGCCGTCGAGGTCAGGTTCCAGGCCGAGCGCGGCACCACCGTCCGGTACACGCTCGACGGCACCACCCCGACCCGCGACAGCAGCGTCTACTCTCCCGGCCGGCCGCTGCGGATCACCAAGGACACCAACGTCACCGCGGTCGCCTTCCACGGCAACCGGAGCAGCGTCCCGGTCTCCTACGGCTATCTGATCAAGACGCGGGAGAAGCCGCTCGCCCGGCTCGTCGTCATGTCCGACGTGCACGTCGGCAGCCACAAGGACGCGGACAAGAAGTACGAGAGCTTCTTCGACACCATCGGTTCGGTCTTCCCCCGGCCCGACGCGATCCTGTCCAACGGCGACATGATCAACGACAACGGTGACGGCAAGGGCCCCGACCACCGAATCGTCTCCGAGATCTTCCAGGACAACCTGGCCCGCAAGGGCATGACCGGCACCCAGCTGCTGATCTCCAACGGGAACCACGACGCGAGCCTCGCGGCGATCCGGTCCGGCTACCCGGCCGCCTGGTTCCCCGACTCGGGCGGCGGCTACTACGAGTCGGAGGTGAAGGGCCTGCACGTCCTCACCGTCAACACCGAGACGTACGACTCCGACACCGCCCAGCGCGGCTGGCTCAAGAAGCGGCTCGCCGCGATCACCTCGGACCCGGCCAACACCGGCAGGCCGGTCCTCATCCAGGGCCACCGGCCCACCACGGGGACGACGATGGACGGCCAGCAGGCGGCCAACCCGCGGCTCGCCGAGGACCTGAGCGCCTTCCCGCAGGCCATCCTCTTCTCGGGCCACTCGCATCTGAACGTCAACGACGACCGTTCGATCCACCAGCGCGACTTCACCTCGGTCAACGACGGTTCGATGTCGTACGTCGAGATCGACCACGGCTACCAGATGGTCACCGAGAACGGTCTGGCCGACCGCTTCGAGACGCCCACCGCGCAGGCGCTCTTCGTCGAGGTCTACCGGGACCGCACGGAGATAGCGCGGGTGAACATGGCCGCGGACAAGCACGACATCTACACCGGCGGAAAGTGGTCGGCCAACTGGCAGCCGCCCTACGCCAGCGCGGGCACCCTCGCCGGTTCCACCTGGACGGTGCGGCTGAAGGGCTCGACGAACAAGGAGATCAAGAAGAACTTCCGCTACACGGACGCCACGCGCAACACCGTCGCGCCCGCGTTCACCACGAGCCGTCCGCTGTCCCGGGTGGACGGTGCCAAGGGCGGCACGGCCCTGCGGATCGCGCAGGCCCGGGACGACCAGATGGTGCACCACTACACCGTCGACATCACGGACGCCAGGACCGGCGCCCCGGTCGTCTCGTCCAAGGTCCTCTCGGACTACACCTTCATGCCCCGTCCGAACACCCTCGACATCCCGGTGCCGGGTGCCGTGCCCGGTGGCCGGTACATGGCACGGGTGGTCGCCGTCGACGCGTACGGGAACGCCTCCCCGGCCGCGTCGCTGACCTTCCGCGGGTAGCGGGACCCTCGGGGCGGGCCGTCAGGTGGTGTCGGGATCCACCGCGGCCCGCCCCCTGGCGCGCCTGCCGACCACGGCCGCCGCGGCGAGCGCGCTGCCCGCGAAGGCCAGGGCGACGGTCCACGGCCGGTCGAGGACATGCCGGGTGGCATGGTCGAGGGAGTAGCGGCCCGGTCCGGCCAGGCCGATCGCGGCGGCGGTGAAGCCGAGGAACGCCGGGTACTCGAAGCCGCCGCCCTGCGCGAAGAACCCGGCGGGCGCGTGCACGGCCACGGCGCCGGCCATCGCCCCGGCCGCCGCCGCACCGGCCGCCGGGGTGGCGAGGCCGAGGGCCAGCAACGCACCGCCGCCCGCCTCACCGAGCCCGGCGGCGACCGCACTGTGCTTCGGCGGATGGAACCCCATGGCCTCCATCGCGGCGGTGGTCCCCTCGATGCCCCCGCCGCCGAACCAGCCGGCCAGTTTCTGGGTGCCGTGCGCGGCCAGCACCGCACCGGTTCCGACCCGTAGGACGAGCAGGCCGAGGTCACGTCGGTCGAGGCAGGGCATGGGGTCCTCCGCAGGGGTTTCGGGTACGGGCGAGGGGCACGCGGGCGACCGTGCCGCACCGGGCGGGCCGGGCGGGGCGCCTCGCCGCACCGGTCGGACGGCGCGATTCCACTCTCCGTGGCCCGGGGCGCCGACGGGTCCCGCTGCTGGGCCGTCCGGGCGACGGCCGGTGTCCGGCAGTGAGACCCACGTCATTGTGCAACTTGTTGCACAATGACGTTCCGGTGGATTAGAACTGGCGCAACCGACACCGCGCGAGGAGCCACCCCATGAGCCCGTACCCGAATCTGCTGAGCCCGCTCGACCTGGGGTTCACCACGCTCCCCAACCGGGTGCTGATGGGCTCGATGCACGTCGGTCTCGAAGAGGCGGAGAACGGCTTCGAGCGGATGGCGGCCTTCTACGCGGAGCGTGCCCGCGGCGGCGTCGGCCTGATGGTCACCGGCGGCATCGCGCCCAACGCGCGGGGCTGCTCCGTCCCCGGCGGGGCCATGATGACCACCGAGGCGGAGGCCGGGCGGCATGCCCGGGTGACCTCGGCCGTCCACGCGGCGGGCGGCCGGATCGCGATGCAGATCCTGCACTTCGGCCGCTATGCGCACCACCCCGGGCTGGTGGCGCCCAGCGCGATCCAGGCGCCGATCAGCGCCTTCACCCCGCACGCCCTGACCGACGACGAGGTCGAGGAGACCATCGAGGACTTCGCCCGGGCCGCCGGGCTCGCCCGCCGGGCCGGGTACGACGGGGTCGAGATCATGGGCTCCGAGGGCTATCTGATCAACGAGTTCATCGCAGCCGCCACCAACCACCGCACCGACCGCTGGGGCGGCTCGTACGAGAACCGCATCCGCTTCCCCCTCGAGATCGTGCGACGGGTCCGGGAGCGGGTCGGTGCGGACTTCATCCTGATCTACCGGCTGTCGATGCTGGACCTGGTTCCCGGCGGTTCCTCGCTGGAGGAGGTCGTGCGCCTCGCCCGGGAGATCGAGGCGGCCGGGGCGACGATCATCAACACCGGGATCGGCTGGCACGAGGCCCGCATCCCCACCATCGCCACGTCGGTGCCGCGCGGCGCGTACACCTGGGTGACCGAGAAGGTCCGCGGCGCGGTCTCGGTGCCGCTGGTGACCAGCAACCGGATCAACACACCGGAGGTGGCCGAGGAGATCCTCGCCTCGGGGCGGGCGGACATGGTGTCGATGGCCCGGCCGTTCCTCGCCGATCCCGACTTCGTCGCCAAGGCGGCCGCCGGCCGCGCCGACGCGATCAACACCTGCATCGGCTGCAACCAGGCCTGCCTCGACCACATCTTCAGCGGCAAGGTCACCTCCTGCCTGGTCAACCCGCGTGCCTGCCACGAGACCGAGCTCGTCCTCGCGCCGACCCGTACCGTGAAGCGCGTGGCGGTCGTGGGCGCCGGTCCCGCCGGCCTCGCCTGCGCGGTCTCGGCCGCCGAGCGCGGGCACACCGTGACACTGTTCGACGCGGCGGAGCGGATCGGCGGCCAGCTGAACGTGGCGCGCCGCGTCCCCGGCAAGGACGAGTTCGACGAGACGCTGCGCTACTTCGGCACCCGGCTGCGCGAGGAGAAGGTCGAGCTCCGGCTCGGCACGCCGGTCACGGCCGAGGTACTGGACGGCTTCGACGAGGTGGTCCTGGCCACCGGCGTCGTCCCGCGCTCCCCCGGGATCCCCGGCCAGGACCACCCCAGCGTGGTCGGCTACCTCGACGTACTGCGCGACGGGGCACCCGTCGGCGACCGGGTGGCGGTCATCGGAGCGGGCGGCATCGGCTTCGACGTCGCCGAGTTCCTGACCGACCCGGGCGAGGCGGCGAGCCGCGACCCCGAGGTCTTCTTCCGGCAGTGGGGCGTCGACACCGACTACCGCGAACGCGGTGGGCTCCGCGCCCCGGAGCGCCCACGGGCCCCCCGCAGCGTCCACCTCATCCAGCGCAGGACCGGCAAGGTCGGTGCGGGCCTGGGAAAGACGACGGGCTGGATCCACCGCACCGAGCTGCGCCACCGAGGCGTCACGACGATCGCCGGGGCGTCCTACGAGCGGATCGACGACGAGGGCCTGCACCTCACCGTCGACGGCGAACAGCACGTGCTGCCCGTCGACACGATCGTGCTCTGCACGGGCCAGGAACCGCGCCGCGACCTGTACGAGGAGCTGTGCGCCGCGGGCCGGGCGGCACACCTCATCGGCGGCGCCGACGTGGCCGCCGAGCTGGACGCCAAGCGGGCGATCCGCCAGGGCACGGAACTCGCGGCCGCGCTGTGACCCCCGGGTCGGGTGGTGCGGTTCGCCCCCGCACCACCGGACCGAACCGGACCCGCACCTAGGATGCGCCCATGTCACTCCCCCATGCGATCCTCACCGCCCTCCTGGAGAAGCCGTCGTCGGGGCTGGAGCTGACCCGCAGGTTCGACCGCTCGATCGGCTACTTCTGGTCCGCCACGCACCAGCAGATCTACCGGGAGCTGGGAAAACTGGAACAGGCCGGACAGATCCGGGCGCTGCCGACGGAGCAGCCCGCCCGGGGCCGGAAGAAGGAGTACGAGGTGCTGGCGGCGGGCCGCGAGGCACTCACCGCCTGGGTGGCACGCCGGGAGGACCCCAAGCAGGTCCGCGATCCGCTGCTGCTGCGCATGCGCGCCGCGGCGGTCGTCGGCGCACCCGGGCTGGACGCGGAGCTCCGCCGCCATCTGGGGCTGCACCGCCGCCGGCTCACGGAGTACCTGGAGATCGAGGAGCGGGACTTCCCTCCCGGGCGGGAATCCGAGGAGGACCGGCTGCGTCATCTCGTCCTGCGCGGCGGCATCGATCTGGAGAACTTCTGGATCGGCTGGCTGACCCGGGCCCTGGGCGAGCACGCGGAGTCGGCCCACGGCCGGCCGGAAGCTCCCTGAGGACCACGGCCGGCCGCGAACGCCGCGGCTCCTGCTCGCGGGGTGGTGAGCCGCTCGGGGAAGGTCCGTGCGGAGAGGTCCGCCGCGTCCCGCGGCAACCGCGCAACCCGCCGGTCCGCGACGGAGTCCGAAGGGCAGACGCAGGTGGCAGAGAGAAGGACGTATGGACGAGATCCTGGTGAAGGCGTTCAAGTGGGTTGCTCGCGGCGTGGGGCTCGCCCTCGACCTCACCAACCTGCACGCCGGTTTCGAGCACCTGCGACGCGACGCCCGGAAGAACCGCCGCTGAGGGCTGTCCCGTGATCCCTGGCGGGTGCACGACGAAAGCCACGACACCTGGCCGCGCTTCGAAACGTCAGGACAAGCCCGGCATTCGGGTGTCCCTCCGCCTCGCGACACACCGCATCCGAGGCCGTGCGCTCATCCACCGGGGATTACGGGGCGGCGCTCAGGACGTGCTTCGGACGGAACGCCGGACACCCCGCCCCGGCCCGGCGGGACTTCCGAGCCGAGCCGGGCGATGAACGTCACCGTGATCGCCGTCGCCCGGCCGCCTGCCTCCGCCGGCCGGCTCCCGCTCCCGTTCCGGGCCCGTGCTGCCTGCCACCGCCCACGACGGCGATCCGGTGGCCGGGGCGTCCTCGGCGGTACCGAGGGGCGTGTTCCGTGCCTGGGCGCGGCTGAGCAGGACGACGCCGCGCACCGCGGCCGCCGTCCCGAGCAGGGCGAGGGCCAGACTCACGGCCCCGCCCTGGAGGCGCTCACCGAGCAGCGCCAGGCCGATCGCGGCGGCCGCCACCGGGTTGGCGAGCGTGACGACCGCGAGCGGTGCGCCCAGGCCGCCCCGGTAGGCGGTCTGGGAGAGCAGCAGCCCGCCCATCGCGAACGCGGAGACCAGCAGCGCGACGACGAGCAGTTCCCAGCTGAACAGCGGGCCGGTGCGGTCGGTGACCGAGACGGTCAGGGTCTGGGTCAGCGCGGAGGCCACCCCGGAGGTGATCCCCGAGGCGGCGGCGTGTCGCAGTCCGGGGCGGGCTCCCGGGCGGCTCAGCCCCGCGACGACGGCCATGGTGCCCGCGCCGACGGCCAGCGCCTCGGGCAGGCTGAGGACTTCGTGCGGGGCGCTGCCGCCCGCGGTCAGCAGGAGGGCGCCCAGCCCGAGCAGAGTGAGGACCGTGCCGCGCCATTCGATCCGGTCGACCCGGCGTCCGGCGGCCCGCGCGCCGAGCGGCACCGCGGCGACCAGGGTGAGCGCACCGAGCGGCTGTACGAGGGTGAGCGGACCGTACTTGAGCGCCGCGACGTGCAGCAGCGCCCCGCCCGCGTTCAGCGCCACCGCCGACCACCAGGCGCCGCGCCCGAGCAGCCGCAGCACCCCGGTGCCCGGTTCGGTGCGCCCGGCGAGCCGGGCCTGCGCCACCGCGGCCGAGGCGTACGCGGCGGCGGAGACCAGCGACAGGGCGACGGCGATCACCGTGGCGTTCATCGCCCGGCTCCGGCCCGGGCGTACCCGGACGCGGGCTGCGCACCGGTGCGGCCGCCCACCGCGGACGGCCAGGGAAGCGGGGCCCGTACCGGCTCCGCGCGCGGCAGCCGCAGCGCCGCAAGGGCCACCGCGAGCAGCGCGGAGACCACGATCGAGTCGAGCCAGTAGTGGTTGGCGGTGCCCACTATCACCAGCAGGGTGAACAGCGGGTGCAGCAGCCACAGCCAGCGCCACCGCGTCCGGGTGGCCACGATCAGCCCGACGGCGACCATGACCGACCAGCCGAAGTGCAGCGAGGGCATCGCGGCGAACTGGTTCGCCATCGAGTCGGTCGCCGGGGTGTCCCCGTACACCGTCGGACCGTACACCTGGCCGGTGTCGACGAGTCCGGTGGCGGCCAGCATGCGCGGCGGGGCGAGCGGGAAGAGCAGGTGCAGGGCGAGCGCGGCACCGGTCAGGGCGGCGAGGACGCGGCGCGACCACACGTAGTGGCGCGGGCGGCGCCAGTACAGCCAGGCCAGGAAGAGCAGCGTGGCCGGGAAGTGCACGGTCGCGTAGTAGGTGTTCGCGAGATGGATCAGCGTCTCGTCGCGCAGCAGCAGACTCTGCACCACGCCCTCGCCGGGCAGATGCACGGCGCGCTCGAAGTCCCAGACTTTTCCGGCGTTGCGGAACGCCTCCTCCACATGGCCGTTCGCGGCCTGCCGGCCGAGTTTGTAGATCACGAAGAGTCCCACGACCAGAAGCAGCTCGCGGACGAGGGGCGGTCGGGCAGAACTGTCCGGCTCCCGATCTGCTGGTTCGCTACCGGCGTCGATCACCCGGTGCCCCTTTGCTGACGAAGCGGTGTTACGGCGGCATGGTCTGGACCACGCCATATCGATACGCCAGTGTACCGATACGTTTGCGTATCGGTACACGCGCGTATCGGTACACTGGCGTATCGAAGAACCTCGCCGCAGCTTCGCCGAGAGGGAAGAGTCATGCCGCCGCAGGACGTCGCACCGGAACCGACCCACGCACCGCGCCGATCGAAGATCACCCCGGAGCGGGCCCAGGAGTTCTACGCGGCGGTCCTCGACATACTGCGCGAGTCCGGTTACGAGGCGCTCACCATGGAGGGGGTCGCCGCCCGGACCCGCTGCGGCAAGTCCACGCTCTACCGGCAGTGGGGCTCCAAGCCCGAACTGGTGGTGGCCGCGCTGCACGGCACGCAGCAGGCACTGCTGCCGCACATCGACACCGGCACGCTCGCGGGCGATCTGCGCGAGGCCGCGCGGGCCATCGGCGCGGGTTCGCGGCGCGACACCCCGCTGATGCACGCACTCAGCCACGCCGCGCTGCACAGCCCCGACCTGCTGTGCGCCCTGCGGGACGCGCTGATCGCGCCCGCCGTGGCGACGATCAACGCCATGGTCCGGCGCGGCGCCGAGCGGGGCGAGATCCCGGCGGACACCCCGGCGGCGGAGTTCGTCGCCGCACAGCTCATGGGCGTGATGCGGGCCCGGCCGCTGCTGGAGGGCAAGGAAGCGGACGCGGCATATCTCACCCGCTTCGTGGACACCGTGATCCTCCCCTCGCTCGGGCTCGGCGCGTCCGGGCCGTAAGGGCTGTTCCGCAGTCCCGACAGACGTGGGCCGTCGTTCGAGCGGATGACGACGACCCGCTCGCGCCGCACCGTGGGGACGGGGGCGGCGCACCACCGGGCGGCCGGTGACTCCTCGGGGGGGCACCGGCCGCCCTCTCCTTTTCCGTGCCGACTCCTCCGTAACGCGCCCTCCGTACGGAACTCCCATTTCTCGTCCCCTTGACGATAAATGGCAGTCCGATTTATCGTCGCTGTGACGAGAAAAAGGGGGGCCGTCATGGCCGACATCACCCGGCGCCTGGGCTGGCGCCATCTGCGCTCCGCGCCCACCGCCCACATCCGCCACCACCGGCGCGGCCGGCTCGCGCACGACGGACCGGGGCTGAGCTTCTGGTACCGCTCGCTGAGCGCGGCACTGTCGGAGGTGCCGGTGAACGACCGGGAGCTGGCGATGGCCTTCCACGCCCGCACCTCCGACTTCCAGGACGTCACCGTTCAGGCCACCGTGACCTACCGGATCAGCGCCCCGGCCGAGGCCGCCGCCCGGCTGGACTTCTCGATCGACCCGGACACCGGGGCCTGGCGCGGTGCACCGCTGGAACAGATCGCCACCCTGCTGACCGAGACCGCCCAGCAGCACACCCTGGACGTACTGGCCAGGACAGCACTGGCCGCGGCACTGGTCGACGGGGTCGCCGCGGTGCGCGAGCGGGTGACCGCGGGGCTCGCCACCGAGCCCCGGCTGCCCGCCACCGGCATCGACGTGGTCGCGGTCCGGGTGGTGGCGATCCGCCCCGAGGCCGAGGTGGAGCGCGCCCTGCGCACTCCTGCTCGCGAGCAGATCCAGCAGGAGGCCGACCGGGCCACGTACGAGCGCCGCGCCGTGGCCGTGGAGCGGGAACGGGCCATCGCCGAGAACGAGCTCGCCAGCCAGATCGAGCTGGCCCGCCGGGAGGAGCAGCTGGTCGAACAGCGCGGCACCAACACCCGCCGGGAGGCCGAGGAACACGCGGCGGCCGACGGCGTACGCGCCGAGGCGGAGGCGGCGCGCACGGTACGGCTGGCCCGCGCCGAGGCCGAGGCAGCCCGCGAGGTCGGCGCCGCGCGGGCCGATTCCCAGGCCGCCTGGCTACGGGTGCACGGCGAGGTGGACGCCGCCACCCTGCACGCCCTGGCGGCGACCCGGCTGGCCGAGAACCTGCCTCGCATCGACAGCCTCACCCTCTCCCCCGACGTGCTCACCGGACTGCTCAGCAAGCTCGGCACCACCGGCCCGGAGCACCGGGTATGAGCCTCGCCCCGCGCGCCGTGCTGGTGCACCGCACCACCGAGTACGAGGAGCTGCTGGCCCGGCACGGCACGCACGGTCAGGCCGCGTTCTTCCTCTCCAGCCGGGGCCGGTCCATCGAGGAGGTGACGCGGCGCCACCGGCGGACCCGGCAGGCGCTCGCCGATGTGGCGGCGGCCGTTCCGCTCCAGTGGCGCCGGTCGCAGGTGGAGCGCGCGGACCTGGACCGGTTCCTGTTCGGGCCGGAGGACGTGGTGGTCGTCGTCGGGCAGGACGGGCTGGTGGCCAACGCCGCCAAGTACCTGGCGGACCGCCCCGTCGTGGGCATCGACACCGACCCGGGGCGCAATCCGGGCGTACTGGTCCGCCACCGGCCCGGGGACGCGGCCGCACTGCTCCGGGCGGCCGTGGCCCCGGGCGGCGCGGTGGAGGAACTCACCATGGTCGAGGCGGTGGCCGACGACACCCAGCGGCTGCTCGCACTCAACGAGATCTACCTCGGCCCGCCCGGCCATCAGACCGCCCGCTACCGGATCGGCCCGGACACCTCCGCCACCGCCGAGGCCCAGGCGTCCTCCGGAGTCCTGGTCGGCACCGGCACCGGCGCCACCGGCTGGCTGCGCTCACTGTGGCAGGAGCGCCGCAGCGAGCTGCGCCTCCCGGCACCCACCGACCCCCGCCTGCTCTGGTTCGTCCGCGAGGCCTGGCCCTCCCCGGCGACGGGCACCTCACTGGTCGCGGGCGAGCTGGGGCACGGGCAGGGGCTGCGGCTCACCGTCGAGTCCGACCGGATGGTGGTCTTCGGCGACGGAATGGAGACGGACGCGCTGGAGCTGGCGTGGGGCCAGACCGTACGGCTCGGCATCTCGGCGGCCTCGCTGCGGCTGGTCGTCTGACCCGCCCCAGGGAAACCTTGGTCAATTAATCATTTGCCTAGGAGTCATAGGCACGGTTACTTTCCCTGTCATGAAAGCCGTGAGCGAGCAGGACATCCGCACATCGTTCATCAACTGCTCCAAGGGGGAGGCCAAGCGACTGCCGTTGCCGCGTGATCTCGACGAACTGCCCTGGGACGATCTCGACTTCCTGGGCTGGCGCGATCTCTCCGCCCCCGGACGCAGCTACATCGTCACCGAACGCGCGGGCGAGTTCATCGGCGTGACGCTCCGCTTCCCCTCCCATCAGCGCGGCTTCCTGCACCGGAGCATGTGCTCCCTGTGCCTCACCACGCACCCCGGCAGCGGCGTCTCGCTGATGACTGCCCGCAAGACGGGCGCCGCGGGGCGCGAGGGCAATTCGGTCGGCCTGTACATCTGCACCGATCTGGACTGCTCACTGTACGTCCGGGGCAAGAAGGTCCCGGCACCCGGCGGGCGCTTCAAGGAGTCCCTGACCACGGAGGAGCAGGTGGAACGCACCCGGTCGAACCTCGACGCGTTCCTGGACAAGCTCTACGTCTGATCCCGCGCCCCGGCCGCGGCTCCGGCCGCGAAGGTGACGGGCAGCTCCTCGGGGCCGCGCAGTCCACCCGGCCGCCTGCGCAGCTCCCCGGGCGCCACGGCGAGGGCGAGACCGGGGAGCCGGCGCAGCACGGTGCCGATGGCTACCCGCCCCTCCAGCCTGGCCAGCGGTGCCCCGAGGCAGTAGTGGATTCCGTGCCCGAACGCGAGATGGGCGTTGTCCCGCCGTGTGATGTCGAGGCGGTCGGGGTCGGGGAACCGGTGCGGGTCGCGGTCGGCCATGGCCGAGGCGACGAGCACCGTCGCACCGCGGGGCACGGCGACCCCGGCGATGGTGAGGTCCTCGCGCGCGAACCGGGCGATGCCGGGGTCGACGGGCCCGTCGTAACGCAGGAACTCCTCGATCGCCCCCGGCAGCAGCGCCGGATCGTCCCGCAGCCTCCGCATCTGGCCGGGGTGGGTGAGCAGCGCCGCGATCCCGCTGCCGATCAGATTCACGGTGGTGATGTATCCGGCCACCAGCAGCAGAAGGGCCATCGCGGTCAGCTCGTCCTCGTCCAGGATGCCTTCGGTGTCCCGGGCTGCCACCAGGGCGCTGAGCAGGTCGTCCTCGGGCCGGACTCGCTTCTCCCCGATGAGCCCGGTCAGATATCCGCGCATGTGCCGCCACGCGGCGTCGGTGCGCGCGGGGTCCGGCGGCTCGGCGCCCCGGGGCATCAGGTCGTCGGTCCACCGCCGGAAGGCGTGGCGGTCTCCCTCCGGGACGCCGAGCAGTTCGCCGATCACGGTGACCGGGAGCGGCAGCGCGTAGGTCGCGACGAGGTCGGCCCGGCCGTCCGGCACGATCCTGTCGAGCAGCCGGTCGGCGATCTCCTGGACACGGGGCTCCAGCCCGGCCACCCGGTGCGCGGTGAACTCCTTCGACACCAGGCGGCGCAGCCGGGTGTGGTCGGGCGGATCGGCACGGAGCATGTTGCGCAGTACGGAATCCCGCTCCGTGACGGGCAGTTGTTCCATGAGCCGGGGGTCCGAGGCGTCACGGACATCGCTGCTCAGCCGCGGGTCGGACAGCGCGGCAAGGCCGTCCTCGTACCGGGTGACCAGCCACGCGTCCAGGCCCCCGGCGATGACCGCACGCCGTACGGGGCCGTCCTCGCGCAGCTGCCGGTAGAAGGGGAAGGGGTCCGCGACGAAGGCGGGATCGCCGTAGGGCAGAAGAATCGGCTGCCGGTCCATCACGCCTCCCGGGCCCCCCGCTCCATTGGCCTCCACTCCACCCTAGCTTGTCGTTTATGGTCCGCTATCGAACGCGGCTCGAACTTGGTGAGCGCTTTCGCAGTTCACCGGACGTGAAAGCGGCCTTCGGCTGATCCTTTGCTCCGTCACAGAGGCAGAGGATCAGCGCGAAGGCCGTGGTCGTGAGTTTGGTGCATCAGGGCGTCCTACTGGACGCGTTAGTGGAAGTGTCACGCTTCCGGTCGGAGTTATACGCGTGACTGACCGTGCGGGGCGACGCGTTGTTCGAGTTGTGCGACGCGCTGTTGTGCACGGACGGGCCGGTACGGACCCTGGTCGACCTGGCGCTCGCGCCGGAACACCGTCGTGGTCACGGAGCCCTGTATGGCGGGCTCAACCAGGGACAGGTCGACGTTGCCCGGCTTCGCCGGGCCCTGGCCGGGGTGCCGCTGCCACGGGCTGCGGACGGCAGGCTGGTGCTGGCCGTGGACGTCTCGCCGTGGCTGCGGCCGGACGCCAACACCTGTGCTGACCGGGCCTTTTGCCACACGTTCGGCCGTGGCGAGGGCAAGCATCAAATGGTGCCGGGCTGGCCGTACTCGGTGGTGGCCGCACTGGAGACCGGCCGCACTTCCTGGACCGCGGTGCTGGACGCGGTCCGCCTGGAGCCTGGGGCGGACGTCGCAGCAGTGACCACAGCCCAGGTCCGCGAGGTCATCGAGCGGATGGTGGCTGCCGGGCAGTGGCAGCCGGGCGACCCGGAGGTGCTGGTGGTGCTGGACGCCGGATACGACGCCCCCGCATCGCTCACCTGCTGGACGGTCTGCCGGTGCAGGTCCTCGGCCGTCTCCGTTCCGACCGCGTGATGAGGCGGCCGGCGCCGCCGCGCGTCTACGACCCGAAAGGCGGCCGACCACCCAAGCACGGAGGCGAGTTCGTCTTCGGCGACCCTGCCACCTGGGGCACCGAGCAGGCCGTGACCGTCACGGACACCCGTCTCCACGGGAAAGCGACCGCGCAGGCGTGGGACCGGCTGCACCCGCGGCTGACGCGCCGGGCGGCATGGCTCGATCACGACGGACCGCTGCCCATCATCGAAGGCACCGTTGTCCGTCTGGTCGTCGAGAAACTGCCCAGCGGCGGGGTGAACAAGCCGGTCTGGCTGTGGTGGTCGGGCACCGGCGCCACCACAGCGGATGTCGACCGGTGCTGGCAGTCCTTCCTTCGCCGCTTCGACCTGGAGCACACGTTCCGGCTGTTCAAGCAGACCCTCGGATGGACGAAGCCCCGGCTCCGCAGCTCGGATGCGGCCGACCGGTGGACGTGGCTGGTGATCGCCGCCTACGCCCAGCTCCGGCTGGCCCGCCCGCTGGCCACCGACCTCCGGCGGCCCTGGGAGAAGCCGAGCCCGCCGAACAGACTCACGCCCGCCCGAGTCCGCAGGGGGTTCAGAAACCTGCGCGCGAAGACCGGCTCTCCAGCCGGTGCACCGAAACCGTCCCGCCCCGGACCCGGCCGACCGCTCGGCTCGAAGAACCACCGCCCCGCCACCCGCCACAACGTGGGCCGAGTCCTCGCCACCGGCCAGGCATACAGCCGCCCTGCTCACCACAAGAAGGGCACCAAACCCAGGCGAACCGTCACGGAGCTACCAGGTCAGACGTCTTAAGGGCGAGTAGCGGCAGCAGCGATGCCGGCCTCCCGAAGTGTGCGGGCCAGGTGCTCCATCTCGGGAAGCGTTCCTGAGTAATCACCATTCAGCACACGGTGCAGCACAGCCTTGGCGTTCTTCAGGTCAATGCCGAGCTCTACCCGCAGCACGCGCATGATGGCGACGCTCTTCGTCGGCGGACTGCTCACCTGCAGCCTCGCGGATCCATGCTCGGCGAGCATCTGATCCCGCCGTTCGGCCGGCACGTCGCCACCGCACACGGCAACCGCAAATCCACAGGCGAAACAGGTTGATTCAACATCCCATCGCAACCGGCCGTCCACCAGGGCCTGAACTCCCCAGCACTCCAGCTCCGCACCGCAGTCCTGGCACTCAGCGAAGTACCTGACGGATTCGAAAACCGCCTGCTCCATCCCCACCCCCAACGGAGACGAGGTTAAACGACAAGCCTAGAACCTGTCGTCAATCTGCCGTCGTCCGGAGGGCGGCTACGCTCCGTCCGGTGCGGGTGATCGCAAGGCGCTGGAATGGTCTCGCAGCGGAGCCGCCGGCGCGCTCCGGCAGCGCCGCCAGGGCAGGGTGGCAGACGATGCGCGGCAGACGGCGACTCGGCTCCGGGAATGATCCCGCCATGCCCACAGGCCATGAAGGCACGCCCGGTTCCTGGCAGAAATGCCCGTGCGTCCGGGCTCGGCCGCCAGGAGGCCGCCACTCCGGCACCGGCCGCAGGCCGAGCGTCCTGCGGAGCTCTCCCTTCCACAGGGCGCCGCACCTACCCTGGCAGGCATGACCACGGGGGACGGACTACTCCTGCTCGCGGTGGTCCCGGGCAGACGGCACATACGCATACGAGGCGACAGTCGGCTTCGGTACGCCTTGCGGGCCTCGGAGTTGGCGGATCTGTGCCTGGCCGGACGGATCGCCGTCGGGCGCCGGCGGATCGAGGTGCTGGACGCCCGGCCTGTCGAAGACCGTCGCCTGAGCAATGTCCTGCGAGGTCTCGGCACAGCCGCTCCCCCTCCCGGCCTCAAGGACTGGCTGCGCCGGACACCGCGCTCCCTGACCGTCGAGTATCTCTCCCGGCTGGAGGACCAGAAGGCGGTCCGTGTCCGTCGGTGGCGCGATTCCAGCGGCCGTACCCGCAACGACATTCTTTCCGTGGACATGCCGCGCCGCCGGGCTCTGCTGACCCGCCTCGACAGTGTGGTCCACCCGGGCTCCGCACAGTCCGTCGCCGACCGCGACCTCGCCCTCGCCGTGCTTGCCCAGACGGCGGACCTCGCCCGTGCCGCCTACCCTGGACTGCGCGGCGTCACCGACCGCCGCCGGATGGCCGCCCTCGCCGCAACGCACCGTCTCGCCCCCGCAGCCGCCGGAGCGGCCCCGGTCGCCGACGTGGAGCTCGCCACGGCACTGATCACCGGAGCCGACGTCCTCACCCGCCGGCTCCTCGGCGAGCTCAGCGACCTCTACGCCGACTTCACCACCGGCGGCCATGGCCTTGGCCACGGCCTGGACTCCGGCGGTTGGTCCGAGGGCGGTGCAGGCGGCACCGGCCACCACGGCGACGGGCACACCGCCTGGTGACTGCGACGAGCGGGAGTCGCACGGCTCTTGACCTTGCACGGGCCCGGTGGAACTCGGTACGCGAGCCGTGCGGGCATCCCCCGCCGTCCATCGCGCGACATGGGGCGCCGGGGGCTCCCCTACCAGCCGTCGCTCGGTGTCGGGCCACACCATGAGCGATGCGAGAGCGGCTGCTGCCTGCGCACCGCACCGCACCGCTCAGGAACATCCCGCCGCCCCGCCCCGGCGTGGAACTTCCCGGCGACGCCGTCGGGCACGGCGCGGGCGTCCAAGCGCTTCCACCTCCGCAGCGACGGACAGTAGCGGCCGGACGAACTCCCGATCGGCGTCGGACAGTTCATGGCACCGTTTCATCCGACCAAGATCCACTGAGCAAGAGCTTTCGAAGGCACTGCCCAGGCCCCCTCTTCGGACTGGCGTCTGCCGTGCGGCGTCCGGCACTTCCCCCGGGCTCCCGGTTCCGCCCGAGCAGGAGACCCTCGTGGCCGCCGCGTTGCCCGAGCCGTTCTCGTGGATCCGGCACGAGGGCCGCCCCCCGTCTCGCGATCGCCCGTGCCGGACGCCGCACGGCCCGGCTTCCGGCCGGACGACGACCGTTCGGGGGCGGGCCCCCGGGGTTTCCCGGCCCGCGGTCAGACCGCCGGCAAGGCGTACAGGCGTTCGGCGTGCAGCACCGCGAGCCGCTTGCCCCCGCCGACGACGTACCAGCGCTGGATGTCGCCGGACCCGTCGTTGTACGTCCAGCGCAGCTTGCCCGTCGCAGCGTCGAACGCGTGGATGCCGCCCTTGTCGTCCAGCTCGCTCGCCGCGTACACCGTGTCGCCGGCCTTGGTGAACTGCCAGGCGTAGGCGGCCTTCTCCAGCAGGTCCTGGTTGCGCCAGACGACCTTGCCGGATTCCGGCTCCACGGCCCACATGCCGTGCAGGCGGTCGGAGACGTACAGCACTCCGTCGAGCACCCGCGGGCCGTTGAAGGAGGTGAAGTCCCCGGTGTCGAGCGTCCAGCGCTCCGCGCCGCCGTCCAGCGCGAACGCCCGCAGCCGTCGCCCTTCGGCCACGATCACCAGGCCCTTGTGCACGGCGAACTGTTCCCAGTTGGAATTCTTGAGCTTCTTCGTCCAGAGCTGCCGGCCCGTGACGGTGTCGCGGACGGTCACGTTCCTGCGGTAGTCCGTGTAGACGAGGCGCCCGTCGGCCACCTGGGCGGTGATGCCGTGCTCCTCGGTGCCCGCGTCGCGGCGTTCGCGCCAGACGACCTTGCCCGAGGCGGTGTCGATCGCCGCGATCACGTTGTTCGGCGTCGAGAAGTCCTTTTCGAGGATGCCGGCCAGGACGTACACATGCCGGTCGTCGGCGGCTATCGGACGCGGCTGGTCGTACTCCTTGCCGATCCTGCTCCGCCAGGTCTCCTTGCCGCTCCGCGGATCGAGGCCCACCACGTCGCCGTCGTACTCCGCACTGGCCAGGTACAGCGTCCCGCCACCGAGGAGCAGCCCGGCCCCAGGTGTGGTGACGCCCTTGCGGGACCACTTCTCCCGCCCGGTCACGAGGTCGTGCGCGACAAGAGGGTCACCGGCCACCAGAGCGAGGCCGCCGGTGACCGCGAGCGCGCTCGCGCTGCTCAGTGAGTCGTTCCCGGTGACCGCCTGCCACAGCGGCTTCGGCGCTCTGCCGGGCGGGGGCGTGACGAAGGACTCGTCCGCCCCCTTGCCGCCCGGCGTCGAGCCGGCGTCGGGTGCTTCCGGATCGTCCGGCGAGCATCCCCAGGCCCCGGCGCCCAGCAGCACCAGTCCCAGCCCGGTGCCGCCCAGCCGAAGCGCCTGCCGCCGCGAGACCGATCGCGCGTCGCGTCCGCCCATGTCCGTGCCCCGTTTCGTTGCATACGAGAATTCCGGCGCCCGCAGACGCCATGGCGAGCTCACCGTAGCCATCACTTTTCGGCCAGCCACGAGGCGGGACGTAAACATGACAAAGCCGTGAAGGACCCGCGACAACCCTCTTTCGGCATCGACCGCACCGGACGGCGCGGGGCAGGGCAGGGCAGGGAGCCATGAATTTACACTTCTTCATCCCGGTGTTAAATTTGTATCCATGGCCAAGGTTCTCTCCTCCCAGCTCGTGCTCGACGCCGCCTACCGCTGCTTCTGCCGCAACGGATACCGGCGCACCACCGTCTCCGACATCGTCGACGAGGCCCAGATGTCGCGCCCGACCGTCTACAAGTACGCCGGGAGCAAGGAGGAGGCGATCGTCACGGTCGTCCGGTCCCGGCTGGAGGACGCGCGGACGGCGGCGCGGGCGGCGGCCGATGCCGCGGGCACGCCCGAGGAGAAGGTCCTCGCCGTGCTCACGGCGAAACTGGAGGTCGCCATCAGGCTGTGGCACGACAGCCCCGCGCACGCGGCGGAACTGCTGTCGGCGGCCACCGCCCAGGCGCCCGATCTGGTCACCGGCTACACCGACCACCTGGCCGAACTCCTGGTCGCGGCCCTCTCCGGCGTCGCCCCCGAGACCGCCGAGCAGGCCGCCGCCGTCCTCCTCACCTTCACCCGCGGCCTGGAGGAGGACCTGCGCGACGCCGACGCCGTACGCCGGGAGCTGCGTACCGGCGCGCGGATGATCACCCTCGGGGCGCTCGCCGGCCCCGCCTCCACCCCGACCTGATCACCACCGGCCGTCAGCGAAAGGCACCACCATGAGCAGCACCGCCCCCACGTACTACCGCGACCAGCGGGCCTGGCGCGACCTCCAGCAATTCCTGCCCGAGCACCTGCGCCTGACCGACGCCACCGCACCCGAGGAGGAGTACTGGGACTGGCGCGGCAACCACATCCATCTGGACCGCTACCGGAACCCGGAGGCGAGGGCCAAGGTCGTCCTGCACCACGGGGTGGGCACCAACGGCCGCCAGATGTCCCTGATCCTGGGCGCCCCGCTCGCCCGGCGCGGCTTCGAGACCGTCGCCCTGGACAACCTCGGCTACGGCCTCACCCGGGTCAGGGCCGGTGCCAACCCGTCCTACGACGACTGGGTCGACCTCGTCGTCGACTTCCTCGCCTTCGAGCAGTCCCGCGACGACCGCCCGATCGTGCTCTACGGCCTCAGCGCGGGCGGCATGCTCACGTACCACGTCGCCGCCAAGGCGCCCCGCTCCACTCTCGCGGGCATCGTCGGCATGACCTTTCTCGACCAGCGCGACCAGCGGGTGCGCGACGAGACCGCCCACGACAGGCTGACCTCACGCGCGGGCATACCTCTCTTCCACCTGCTGGCCAGGACCCCCGCGGCCCGCATGAAGTACCCCATGACGCTGGCGTCCAAGATGTCGGCGCTCGCCAACGACCCGGCCGCCCTCGAGGTGATGCTGAAGGACCGCACCTCCGCCGGGAACTGGGTCGGCGTCCGCTTCATCGACCGCTACGGAAGTTACGCCCCGGCCGCCGAGCCGGAGGACTTCGACGCCTGCCCCGTCCTGCTCACCCAGCCCGCCGAGGACCGCTGGACCCCGCTCCACCTCAGCCGCCCCTTCCTGTCCCGCATCACCGGAGTCCCCGTCGGCACCGTCGTGCTCGACGGCGCCGGTCACTACCCCCTCGAAGAACCCGGACTGACGCAGATGCAGGACGCCATCGCCGGCTTCGTCACCGAGCACACCGCATGACGCGGCGCCCCCTCACATGCGCCTGACGGCGGCCTGCAGCCGTCAGAAGGGCTCGGCCGACCGCAGCAGCTCCGGCGGCAGGTAGGGCGATTCGACGCGGATGGCCCAGCCGCGACGGCGGGCATGGCAGGCCAGACCGAGAATGTCGAGATTGATGGAGGCGTCCGGGTCACCGGCGCGATCGGCGACCTCGTAGTAGGCACGATGGGCTTCGAGCGCGTCGGCCAGAGCCAGGTTGAAGCTCTCCTCGTCGCCCTCCACCAGCTGGGACAGCAGCACGGCCGGCGGCATGGGGAAACCCCAGTCCTTCGACTTCTCGTCCTGCTCCAGCGCGCGCCGCGCGGCGGGTTCGGGGTCGGCGCCCTTGAGGTAGGCGTGGAGGGCTTCACGGTACGCGTCGAAGGCGGAGCCGTCCGGGCCCGCGACGGCTGGGCCGGTGAGGACCAGCGGGGCGAGGTCCTCGCGCGTGCCGGTGATGAGGGCCAGGGCGGTGGCCGTCTGCCAGCTGCCGGCACTGACCTCTTCGCCGCGCTCCGCCGGATAGTGCAGCGTGCGGCCGTCGATGGTCACCTCGGCCTCGGTGCCCGGCTCCGCGAGGGCGATGCGGAAGAGGGCCGCCCCCATCCGGGAGGCCAGCTTCAGATGGGTGAGCTGGGCATCGGTCACCCGGCCGGAATCCTCCGCACGCCACTGGAAGAGGCGTTCCTGATCACCCATGACACTGGCGAGCCGCCAGACCTCGAGGGGCTTTCCGTCGACGGGGGTGAGCGCTTCCCGGGTGTTCTTCTCGTACCAGGCCTCGGCCTCCGGCACCACCGTCTGCTCGCGGGCGGGCCGCTCGACCACCAGCGGACCGGCGGCGAGCGCGGCGACCGCGTCGGGCCGCCGGTCCCGGCCGAATCCCGCGACCCGCGGGCCGGGGGACGCGAAGCCGGTGACCAGGGCGTGCGGAAGGTAATCGGTGCGCACGGCCGGGACCCAGCCCAGCGTCCGGTACGCGAGCGCGGCAAGAGCGATCGGGACGAGAGGGAGGAGAGACCTCGCGGGGGCGGAGGGACCCCGCAGGGCCCGGAGCCCGAGGAGAAGGTCGGCCAGCCCGGCGTCGAAGCCCTCCCGGTCCTCGGCGGCCAGGGCTCGCAGCGTACGCAGTGCCACGCCGTCCGGCCGCTCCTGAAGGGGCTCCCCGGTCTCCTGGGCGCGGGTACGGACCCGGTCCAGGGCCGCGTCGACGGCGGCGAGCCTGGCCCGCGCACTCGGCGGGTACTCCTCCTCGTCGCCGGTGTCGTCCAGGACCACGGCCATCAGCCCGGTGGCGAGCTCACCGCCGGGCGTCCCCCGCGCCCCGTCGGCGAACTTCTGCCGGGCGAAGTGGAAGGCCTCGCCGTGCCACTTGGCCTTGTCCCTGAGGAGCGTCAGGCACAGGGCGTCGATCCACTCCCCTGGCGTGACGCTCTCCTCGGGGGCATCGTCGCCCGGGTCGTATCCCATGCCGAAGTTCACGTAGTCCAGGAACACCTGGAAGCTGCAGTGCGGGTGGTAGGCGGCGTAGGCGACGGCACCCGCCGCGGCTTCGGAGGCGTCCTTGAGGGCGGCCTCGGCCTCGGGGGTGGCGAGGCCGGATGTCCCGACGGAGAGCGCGCCGAGGTAGTCGAGGAACTCGTCGGCGATCATCTGCCATTCGTACGTGGTCATCCGGCCTGCCCTCGACATGGACCGCACCTGACCCCCGATGCGGTTCGTGAAGTCCTCGCGCGCCGCCGACACGACGGCGCCGCCCACCTGGTGACGTTCTATTCGCACTGCCTCGCTCCTTGGTCGATCTACGCAGCAGCCTATGCGCGGGGTCTGACATCGACGCTCGCGGCGGGTCCGGCGGCCATGGCCCAGAGGTCGGCCGACTTCCCGCCGGGCAGCCCTCGGAGCAGCGACACACCGGCACGGCGTTCGCGCGTGCGGGCGCGGGCCCACCACCCCGGACGGCCACGGCCAATCCGATCCTCCCCTGCCCACCACGGCAACGTCTCTGGGCACAACCACTCTTCTGACGTATCGTCAGCTTCCGCGCAAGCATCGCCGGACCCGCCGGAGGCCCTCGTGCCCGAACGCCCCGTAGCCCTCGACGAGTACCCCGTGCACCAAGTGCCGCTCTCCATGCGCCACGTCGCCACCAGCGACCGCAACGCCTACGACCGCTGCATCTTCCACGTCTTCGACCACTCCGGCCGCACGCTGCTCGTCCTGGGCCTGGGCGTCTATCCCAACACCGGTGTGATCGACGCCTTCGCCACACTCCGCACGGGCGATGAACTCCTGGCCGTACGCGCCTCCGACGCCCTCACCGAGGACCGGATGCGGATGGAGGTCGGCCCGCTCCGCATCACCGTCGACGAGCCGCTGAAGCGCTTCACACTGCGCTGCGCCGCCGACCCGGCCGACCCCGACGGCCTGTCGTACGACCTCGTCTGGCAGGCCGCCTTCGAGCCGCTGTGGGAGCCCCACCACACCACGCGCCGCGGAAACCGCCTCACTCTGGAAGGCCGCCGCTTCGTCCAGGCCGGCACGGTGACCGGCGTGATCCGCGCGAAGGGCGAGGAGATCACCGTCACCGCCGGCGAGTGGACGGGTACCCGCGACCGCAGCTGGGGCGTACGTCCCATCCCCGGCGAGGACGCCGGACGCGCGGGAGAGGAGCACGTTCCGGAAGGCTTCCACTGGCTGTGGTGCCCCGTCCGGTTCGACGACCGGTTCCTGATGGTGATCGTCCAGGAGGAACCCGACGGCTACCGCACCCTCGGCGAAGCCGTCGAGATACGTGACGGTCGCCCCGACACCCAACTCGGCTGGCCCCAGGTGGACATCACCTACCGGTCCGGAACCCGCCTCCCCGAGCGGGCCGTCATCCATCTCACCGACCGCCACCGCGGGAACCTGGAACTCACCGCGGAGGTCCTCGTCTCCTCCCCACTGGCCGTCGGCGCGGGCTACCCGCCCGCCGACGACTGGAGCCACGGGACGTGGCAGGGCCGCGACTGGACCGACCGGCGCAGTTACGACCTCACCGGCCTGCCCTCACACCCCATGGCCGTGTTCGGCGTCGTCGAACACGCCGCCCGCTTCACCCTCGGCGGTGCCACCGGCTACGGAATCCTCGAGCACGGCACGTTCGGCCGCCACGATCCGAGCGGCTTCACCGGCTACGACTCGGTGGCGCCCTGACGCACGGAGGCCCCTCATGGCAGCAGCCCCCGGAACACCCCGGATCCGGCGCACCACCCGCGACCCGGAGGAACTCGCCCGTCGCCTCGCGGCCTGGCTGGCCACCGTCCGTCCCGGGGCCCGGCCGGCCGCCGTCACGGTGCCGGACTCCAACGGCATGTCGAGCGAGACCCTGCTCTTCGACATCGAGGACACCGGGCAGGGCACGCCCTCCGCGCCGCTTCCCGTCCGCCGCTGCGTCCTGCGCCTGGCCGCGGACCCGAACGCGTACACCGTCTTCCCCTCCTACGACATGACCCGCCAGTTCAGGGTGATGCGTCTGGTCGCCGCGCACACCGACCTGCCGGTGCCCGCTGTCCACTGGCTGGAGACCGACCCCGCCCACCTCGGCGCGGAGTTCTTCGTGATGGAGCGCGTCGAGGGGCGAGTGCCGCCGGACGCCATGCCGTACACCTACGCGGGCAATTGGCTGCACTCGGCCACGGACGCCGAGCGTGCGCGGCTGGAGCACGCCAGCATCTCCGTCCTGGCGCGACTGCACGACCAGGTGCCGGTCCCGGAGGCCGGATTCCTCGCGGGAAAGGGAAGCGGCAGCCCGCTGCGGCAACACGTGGAGGACCTGCGGGCGTACTACGGCTGGGTCGTCGAAGGCCGCCCGCGCTCCCCCGTCATCGAGGCCGCCTTCACCCGGCTGGAGGAACTGTGGCCGGCCGAGGAGGGCGAGACCGTGCTCAGCTGGGGTGACGCACGGATCGGCAACATCATCTATGACGGATTCGAGCCGGCCGCCGTCCTCGACTGGGAGATGGCCGCCCTCGGGCCACGGGAGCTGGACCTCGCCTGGGCGATCTACCTGCACCGTTTCTTCCACGACCTCACCGTCGCGCTGGGGCAGGAGGGACTGCCGGACTTCTTCCGGCGGACGGCGGCGGAGGAGCAGTACGCGAGACTCACCGGGTACACCCCGCGGGACATGGACTTCCACACGCTCTACGCCTGTCTCCGGCACGCGATCGTGATGCTGCGGGTCGGTTACCGGCAGATCCACTTCGGCGAGGTCCCGCCACCGGCCGACCCCGACGATCTGGTCATGAACCGGGCGGCGCTGAAGGCCATGACCGAGGGCCACTACTGGTAGCGGGCGCCGCGCCGGTTCCGTCGGGCCGGGCGGCCGGCAAGCGGACCCTCCGACCGCCGAAGCCCACGTCTTCCGACCGCTGGTCCGCGCCGGTTCCGGGGCGGATCGGGGCAGTGGCCCTCAGCAGTGGTGGTGCGCCCGGCCGTTGCGCGGCTCCGGCACTCGGTGAGGGACCCGACTCCACGGCCCCTGCCGCCGGCCGGGAAGCAGGTCCCTTACTGATACCGGGGAACGGCCGAGGGCCGATCCCGGATCCTGCCCACGCGGGGGTGCTGAGGTCCGGGCGGTCCGCAGGGCTCGGCGGCGGCGCAGCGCCGCCGGTCAGTACGGTGACTGACCGAATCATCCCCAAGCGCACAAGGAGACACCGCCGTGGTCCACCCGGCCATCACCCGCCTGTCATCCCTGCTCGGAGGGCCGGGCATCCCGGGTGACACCGTCGACTGGGACGATCTGGCACGGACCACGGGCCTGAGCCTGCCCGCCGACTACCGCGACTTCGTCACGCTCTACGGTGGCGGGGAGCCGGACGAGTACCTCGGCATCAGCACGCCGCCGGTGGGCGGCTCCCCGTACGGCGATCTCCTCGACGGACTGGACTTCGACCCCAGGGAGGATCCGACGGCCCTGACCGGCACCGGCCCGGAGAACCCGGAGAAGGGACGGCTTCTCCCCTTCGCGAACAGCGCCAACAGCGATGTGGCCTTCTGGCTCTGCGACACCCGGGTCCCGGACGGCTGGGACGTAGTCGTCTTCAGGCGCCAGCCCCTCCACGGGGAGGAACGCTGGGTCCGCTTTGACGCGGGCTTCGGCGATTTCCTGGTCGGCGCCCTCGACGGCACGCTGCCGAACCCCTTCAGCGACAGCGGGTTCACCAGGCGCCCGCACGCCTACCGCAACTGGCGGCAGCCACTGTGACCAGGGCGTCAGCTCGCGGCGCCGACGGACAGTCCACTACGCCACTGCGGCATTGGCCGCTGCGCGGCTCCGAGAGGGCCATGGGCAGCCGCAGGACGGCGCCGTTCTGGCCCATTTGTCGGTGCACGGCCTTGACTCCCCATCCACGGACACGCGAACGTCCCCAGGCGCCAGGCCCCCCACTTCGGTCGCTCAGTCCTTAAGACGTGAGCGCACGAATTGTCAGACCGAGTGAACTCTCACTGCGGCTCTGCTCGGCCGGGCGAGACCGCGAGACCGTTGCCAAGGACCGACGTGAAGCGCCATCCCCGCGGCCCGGTGATCTCCCATGCCGCCCCCGACGCGCTGTCCGAGCAGTTCAGGTGCGGTCCGGCGTCGAAGACCATCCTCAGAGCGCCGGACTTGAATGCGACTGCGGACAAGACCGACGCCCCGAGCAGTTGGGAGGCCATGCTCCGCGAGGCCGGGGCCAGGGGAACACCGGGATTCGTGCGGACCGGTCCGTGCGAGAGGAGGGCCGGGGGTTCCACCACGACATCCCATCCTGAGTCGAGGGATAGCACCAAATTGCGGGCAAGGGTGGCCCTGGCAACGCGACGGCCTCGGAGGTTCAGGACCCACCGGTCAGAGTGTTCGACCGGATTCATGTCAGTGCTCACTCCTGCACCCTGGCCTACCGCGTCACGGTGGTCCAGGGAAATACAGTGCCACGTCAGGCCACTTCGGCGGCTCGCTCGATGGCCTTGAGGCGGTTCTTCGAGCAGTAGGCGCCCAGACCGAGGACAGGTGGCTCAGGTATTGAGCCGGGTCCAAGGCCCCTGGCAGGGTGCGACCTGCGCACCGGGATTGGCGTACTTCACCGGCCTTCACCCCCGTTCCTGAATCCTCACCGACTGGATGGCGTCTTAACGCTCCCTGAGAAGCAATCACAACCTGTCCGTAGGACTGCTTGCGTTCGCGTGACCGCCGTCGCCCCGTTCAGACACCCCACATCCCATTCGGATTTGCCTATCGTGACGTCATGCGAGCATCGGATGGTTCGGTCGAGTGGCTTGAAGACTTCATCACCGCGTGGCACGGCCCACGTCAACCGCGCTACGGCCTGACGGAGACGGAGCTACCCGAGTTCCTCCCAGCGCCGCTCCGACACCTGTACCGTCACGCCGGGCGCTGGCCCGGCCCGAATCCGGAGGAGCACGTTCCGGAATCACCCGGGATCTTCCAACAACAGGATGTACTCCTGCGCGCCGAGGATCTGAGCCTTCGTGATGGAACGGTCGAGTTCCTCAGCGAGAACCAGGACAGCTGGACATGCCGCGTTACAGCCGCCAGTCCAGCGGCACCCGTTGTGCTGAGCAACGCCCACTGGATGTGGGACGACGAGCCGGAAGACGAGTACACCGCGCTGACACCGTCTCTCGAACAGTTCCTGACGAGCTTCGTGCTCCAGGAAACGGTCTTCGGATGCCGCAATCTCGCCACCACCAGCGAGCCGGCGGCCCTGCCCGACCAGTCAGTCCCGCTCTGGCTGGACGGCTGGTACGTCTTCGAAGAACCCAGCCACAGCTTCTGGAGCGTCGGCTCCGCGCTCGTCGCCGACATCAGCGGAACCCGCTGGATCGGCTGGAACACTCCGGCCGCCCCCTCGGTCGAGCTCGGCAAACTGCAAATGATCCGAAGCTAGGTTTCTGCGTCACTCGGTGCCCTCTCTCCAGCATCCGGACCGTACGCGGCCCAACACCGCTTCCCCGGCCCGAGAATCCTTCGCTTCCGCCGGTCGACGGCGTATCGGTCTGCGCCACCGGCGGACGCGGAATCCGTGGGGTTCCTTCGGATCGGTTTGCTGGGCACGCGGACAAGGGGGAATCGGCGGTCACGGCCCTGTGGCGGGCGTGGTGGTCGCGTGTGGTCGCACGCCGAGGATGCCAGAGCCGTGGAGGCGGTCGCCATGCGTACCGACGCCGGCCGAGGCCGCAGCTGCCACCGGAGCGGCCGTCGACATGCCCGCCCCGGACCACCACAGGACGACTGTGCGCCAGGGCGGCTTCGCCATTCAGAACTCGGCCGAAGGGGCTTTGCGCAGGCTCCTCGAAGGTGAGACCGGAAGGCTCGAAGCGGAGGGGAAAACCCCCACGGCAATCGGCATTCGCATGGGTGCGAACGTCACCGGGAGATCACTGCCTCCCGGCGGTGGGGCCCGGCCGGAGCAGGCAGTGGTTCACCTCTCCGGCCGGGCCCCGGCGTTGCCTTCCCGGGCTCCGGCGCGTCCCTCGGCCTTCGTGCGCTCGCCCGCTACGGCACGGGCTGCTGCTGGGTGACACAGTGGATTCCGCCGCCGCCGGTGCCGAGGCGGTCGATGTCGAGCTGTTCGACGACCCGGCCGGGGTAGAGCTGGGCGAGCGTGGCCCTGGCCGCCGCGTCGGCCCTGGTGTCTCCGAACTGGCCCGAGATGACGGCCCCGTTGCACAGGTAGTAATTGGCGTAGGAGGCGAGGAAGTCCCCGTTGGTGGAGCGGATCTTGTTGTAGTCGGGGCCCTGGAGCCGGCTCACCGCCATCGGCCCGCCGCTCGCCGTGGTGGAGGCGGACAGGATCTGGAACTGCTGGCGCGCGTCCTTGGCGTAGACGTCGGTGTCCGTCGCCAGGGGCATCTGGACGAGCGCCTGCCCGGGGGCACGGAAACGCGAGGTCGCATCGACGTGGTCGTCGGTGATGTCCTGCCCGGACACGCCGTCGAACCAGATCACCTTGGAGGCCCCGTACGCGGCACACATGGCGGTTTCGAGCTGCGCCTGCGACTTGCCGGGGTTGCGCTTGGTACTGATGAGGCTGCTGCGGGTCGCCATCAGGGTGCCGGCGCCGTCCTGTTCGATCGCGCCGCCCTCCCCGACCAGGCCCGCGGAAGTGAACGGGGCTCCGGCGTAGGCGGCGATCCGCTCGGCGACGAGGGCGTCCTTGGCGTGGGTCTGTTTGTTGCCCCAGCCGTTGAAGTTCAGTCCGACCGCGTCGAGGCCGCCGACTCCGTCGACGCGGAAGACCGGGCCGCTGTCGCGCATCCAGCAGTCGTCGACCGGGATGGAGCTGATGACGGTGACCGAGGGGCCGCACTTGGACCGGGCGTCGGCCGCGCTGCCGGAGTTGGCGCACATGACGACGGGCTCGTACTTGGCGATGGTCCGCGCGATCAGCGCGATGTCGGCCTGGACTCCGCCGAGCAGGTTGCGCCCCCAGATCGCGGTGCTGTCCGGCCAGGCCATCCAGGTACGAGTGTGACGGACGTCCTCGACCGGGACGCGGAAGGAGCCCGCCGTGGCAGCCCGGACATGCGGCGACGCGGCCCGGGCCCGCCCCTCGGCCGCCGCGAGGGCCGCGCCTGCGGCGGTGAGCCCTGCCGCCGCGAGGAACCCGCGCCTGCCCATGGCGCCACCCCGCGCATGGGCAACTGCGTGCTCGTTCATAGGGATCTCCTCTGTGGTCCTGGCCCACCGACGTGGCGCGGCGGGAGTCTGAAAGCTAAAACTGACCGAGCGCTCGGTCAATAGTTTGGACGGCGAATCTCCCG
Organism: Streptomyces sp. NPDC056347; assembly: GCF_042262625.1. NCBI lineage: Bacteria > Bacillati > Actinomycetota > Actinomycetes > Kitasatosporales > Streptomycetaceae > Streptomyces > Streptomyces sp. NPDC056347. Next base: position 74,009 of record NZ_JBHJQP010000004.1, read on the forward strand.
AGTTCTCGCAACGCCGCAGGTGGCGGTCGGGGCGCTCGTTAGAGTGACCGCATGGCAGCATCGGCGAAGGGCCCCCAGAAACTCTCCCCTCCTCCCGCCCGGCCGGGGCGGGCGCGTGTGTCGGCGAAGGGTGAGCAGACCCGCGCGCGACTGATCGCCGCTGCCCGGACCCTGCTGGCGGGTGAGATGAGCGAGCGTTTCACCACACGCAACGTGGCGGCGCTGTGCGGGGTTTCGCACGGTATGTGCCACTACCACTTCCAGGATCGCACCGATCTCGTCCTGGCCGTCGTCGAGGACATCCGCCCCGAGTGGATCGCCCCACTGGAGGCGGCCGTCTCCGCGCCCGGCACGTTCGCCGAGCGCGCCGAGCGCGTGGTCGACCTGCTCGGCCGGCCCGAGGGCGCGGATCTCGCGCACCTGCACTCGGCGCTGCACTGGCACGCCCTGAACGACGACCGGGTACGGGAATCCCTTGGCGCCGAGTACCGGCGCTGGCGCGCCGCTTTCGTCGACCTCTTCCAGGTCCTGGCCGACGAACGGGGTGGGCACCTCGATCCCCGGCCGTTGGGCGAGGCCGTCGCCGCCGCCGTGGACGGCCTCGCCGCCGCGGAGTCACTGGACGCCGGGGTCGACACCGGCCCGGTCCTGCGGAACCTCGTCCGCACGCTCGCGGCCGGCGCCTGAGCCGGTCGTGACCGGCCGCAGCGCCCGGCGGGCGGCCGAGATCGCTTCCGGGTCCCAGCCGGGGCGGGGTACGGACTCCAGGAGAAGCCGCGTGTAGGGGTGCCGGGGCGCGGCGAGCACCTCGGCCGTGGGTCCCGCCTCGATGACGGCACCGTGGCGCATGACGACGATCTCGTCGGTGACGCACCGGACCACGCCCAGGTCGTGGGTGATGAAGAGGTATCCGATCGAGGTCTGCTCCCGGATGTCGGCCAGGAGGTTGAGGATCTGCGCCTGGACCGACACGTCCAGTGCGGCGACCGCTTCGTCCAGGACGAGTACGGCGGGTTCGACGGCCAGGGCGCGGGCGATGGCCACGCGCTGGCGCTGTCCGCCGGAGAGCTGACGCGGCAGCGCCTCGGCGGCGCGTGTCCCGAGGCCCACCTGGTCGAGGAGTTCGCGTACGCGCTTCTCCGGGTCGCGCCCGGGAAAGTGGAGCCGCAGCGTCTCGCGGAGAACCGCCCCGACGCTCGTCCTGGGGTCGAGGGAGAGGTAGGGGTCCTGGAAGACCATCTGGACCTCGCGGGCTCGGGCCAGACGCCCTGCCCGGCCCCGCCCGGCACCACGCTCCCGCCCGACGCGGGACCGGTCGCGCACCAGGACCTCGCCCTCGTCGGCCCGTTCCAGGCCGACGACGATCCGAGCGGTGGTGGTCTTGCCGGAGCCGGACTCGCCCACGATGCCGAGGGATCCGCCCTCCGGCAGCGTGAAGGACACGTCGTCCACGGCGCGCACGGCGCCGAAGGTCCGTCGCAGGCCCTTGACGACCAGTACGTTCTCAGTCATCGACAGCGCTCCCTTCGAGCCGGTCGCTGTGGTGGCAGGCGGCGTGGTGTTCCGGTCTGCCCGGGACGGGCAGCGCTTGCGGTGCGTCCCGCTCGCAGAGCTCCGTCGCCAGGGGACATCGGGCGGCGAAGGCACAGCCGTGCAGTGCCCGGCGGAGGTCGGGGGGCTGACCGGCGATGGCGGCGAGCCGCCCCCGGGGCCCTTCCATCCGGGGAGTGGAGGCGAGCAGGGCAGCCGTGTACGGGTGGCGGGGCCGCGCGAAGAGGACTTCCGCGGGGCCGCTCTCGGCGATCCGTCCCGCGTACATGACGTAGACACGGTCGCTGATGGCCGCGGCGAGGTCGAGGTCGTGGGTGACGAACAGCAGCCCGGTGCCGAAGCGTTCACGCAGCCGGCTCAGCAGGGCGATGACCTCGGCCTGGGTGGTGACGTCCAGCGCGGTGGTGGGTTCGTCGGCGAGCAGCAGCGCCGGGTCCCCCATGAGGGCGGCAGCGATCATGACGCGCTGGAGCATGCCGCCGGACACCTGGCCGGGGTACTTGTGCAGGGCGGAGGCGTCCAGACCCACCGCCTCCAGGAGTTCACCGGCCCGGGTCGTGGCGTCCGCCCGGCTCATGGTCCCGGTCAGCCGCACGCTCTCGGTGAGGAAGTCGCCGACGCGGCGCAGCGGATTGATGGCGGCGCGCGGGTCCTGGAAGACCATGGCGACCGTGCCGGTGCGCAGGGCGCGCAGTTGCGCGGCGTCCATGGTGAGCACGTCCCGGCCGTCGACCCGGACGGTGCCCGCGGCGACGGCGGCCGGTGGCAGCAGCCCCAGCGCGCTGCGTGAGGTGAGTGTCTTTCCGGAGCCGGACTCGCCGACGAGTGCGACCGTCTCACCGGCGTCGACGGTGAGGTCGATGCCGTCGAGGACCGGGCGGGCGGTGCCGGGCAGCGTGATCCGCAGCCCCTGGATGTCGAGTGTGTTCATCGGTCCCTCCGGGCGACGCGGTCGGCCCAGCGTTCCCCCACCACGTTGAACGCGACGACGGTCAGCACGATGAGCACGCAGGGCAGGATCGCGGACAGCGGGTAGCCGCGCTGGATGGCGGTCTGCCCGTCGAAGACCATGCGGCCCCAGTCGGGGGTGAGCGCGGGGATGCCGAGTCCGAGGAAGGAGAGGCCCGCGAGATCCATCAGGGCGTAACCGAAGTTGATGGCGGACTGGGCGAGGACGACGGGGGCGACGTTGGGCAGGATGTGACGCAGACAGATCTGGAGGCCGGAGTGGCCCTGGACCCGGTAGGCGCTGGCGTAGGGGCGTTCGCGTTCGGCCAGGACCAGTGAGCGGGTCAGCCGGCCGACGTAGGGCAGGTAGGCGATCGCGAGGGCGATGACCGGGGCGAGCAGCCCTTCTCCGTAGATCGAGACGATGAGGATCGCCAGCAGCATTCCGGGGAAGGCGAAGACCAGTTCGGTGCTGCGCGAGAGCACGGAGTCCAGCCAGCCGCCCTTCCAGGCCGCGGCCGTTCCGACGGCGACGCCCGCGACGGTGGAGAAGGCGACCACCCCGAGCGGGCCCAGCAAGGAAGCGCGCGCGCCGGTCAGAAGACGGGAGAGGGTGTCCCGGCCCGCCACGTCCGCACCGAGCGGATGATCGCCGGAGGGGCCCGCGAGCGCGTTGCCCAGGTCGACGGCGTTGGGGTCGTGCGGTGCCAGCACACCGGCGAGCAGCGCTCCGACGACGACGAGGACCGCGAACACCAGACAGCAGAGATGGAGCGGTGACCCGGCCGAACGGATCCGGGCGAGGCCGGGTCGGCGGGTGAGGACGGCGGTCATGCGGCGGACCTCCTCGATCCGAGGGTGATCCGCGGGTCGACCAGTGGCATCAGCAGGTCGACGGCGAGGTTCACGATCATGAACAGGGTCACGATGATCAGGGAGACGGCCTGGACGGTCGGGAAGTCCTTGGTCGTGGTGGACAGTTCGAGGAGCTGTCCGATGCCGCCGATGCTGAAGGCGCTCTCCACCAGGACCGTGCAGACCAGCAGTGTCGAGACGATCAGACCGCCGGTCGTCAGTACGGTGCCCAGCGAGTTGCGGAACACATGGCGGCGGATGACCTGTCGCTCCGGCACTCCCCGGCTCCGGGCCACGGTGACGTGTTCGCCGTCGAGGGCTTCCAGCATCGCCGAGCGGGTGACCCGGGCGAGCAGGCCGATCAGGTAGAGGGCGAGCGCGATGGCGGGCAGGGTCAGATGCCGGAGCTTGTCGAGGAAGCCGTCGCCCGCACCGCCGCTGGGAAACCAGCCGAGCTTGACGGCGAACAGCCCCTGGAGCAGCACCGCCGCGACGAAGGACGGGGTGCCGACGGCGAACGTGGTCGTGACCAGGACGGCGGAGTCGGTGGCGCCGCCGCGTACGGCCGCGAGCCGGCCGAGAGCGAGCCCGATGACGACGACCACCACCAGCGCCATGGCGACCAGCAGCAGCGTGGTGGGCAGGCGGTCGGCCAGAAGCCGGGAGACGTCGGTGCGGTAGGTGATCGACCGCCCGAAGTCGCCGTGTGCCATGTCGCCCAGCCAGCGCAGGTACCGGACGAGGAAGGGGTCGTTCAGGTGGTACTGCGCGTTGATCGCGGCGAGCGCCTCCGGCGAGGCGGAGCGGCCCGAGAGCAGAAAGCTCGCGGGGCTGCCCGGCGCCAGATACATCGCGCCGAAGACCACGAACGACGCACAGAGCAGTGTGGCGGTCATCTCCGCCAGCCGCCGCAGGGCGAATCTCGTGAAGCTCACCGGGCAGCCCCCACGTCGGCCGCCCACGGGTAGTACATGTACGAGATCGTGGTGGGTGCTCCGGTGATCCTCTTGTTGAGGAAGACCGAGGTCGGCCACTCGGCGACCGGGATCCACAACAGCTGGCCGGCGGCGCGCTTCTGGAGCCGCGCCTCGATCGCCATCCGCCGGTCCGGGTCGTAGGCGGCGGTCGCCCGGTCGACGAGGTCGTCGTACCGCTTGTCGCTGTAGCCGGCGAAGTTCATGTACGAGCCGGTCCTGAAGTTCGACAGCAGGTCCAGCGGGTCGGTGATCGAGTCGTAGTAGGTGAGCGGGAACATGTCGATGCCCTCGCGCGCCCCGGCATCGGTGAACAGGGCGGTGAACGCGTTCGGGGCGATGGTCCTGAGTTTGATGTCCAGGCCGATCGCGGTCCCCGCCGCCTGCACGGCGGTGGCGAGCATGGAGACGTCCTGGCCGATGGAACTGGTGGCGACGGTCAGCGTCCTGCCGGTGGCGCCGGCCTGCTTGATCAGTGCCTTCGCCTTCTCGATGTCCGGGGCGGTCGGCGGCAGTCCGTCCAGCGCGGCCCTACGGGCCTGTTCGGAGGCACCGGCCCAGGCGGCACGGGTGGTGAGGGAGCTGGTGACGGTCCCCACTCCTCCGAGGGCGGACCGGACGAAACCGGTGCGGTCCAGGGCCAGGGAGAGCGCACGGCGGACACGGACGTCGCCGAGCGGCCCCTTCATGCTGGTGACGTTGACACTGACCGTGCTCAGTCCCTCGCCGAAGTACAAAGTGCCGGTGCTGCTGCCGCGCAGCCGGTCGTAGCTCTCGGTGGGGACCAGGTAGCCTCCGTCGGCCTCGCCGCTGAGGAAGGCGTTCGTGCGGGCGGAGGGGTCGGTCAGGAAGCGGAAGACGACCTTGCCGGACTTGGCCCTGGTGCCCCAGTAGCCGTCGAAGCGGTCGAGCTCGATCGACTCGCCCTTGTGCCAGGTGCCGAGCTGGAACGGGCCGGTGCAGCCGAGCCCGCCGGAGGTGCCGTAGTTCCTGCCCGCCGCCTCGACACCGGCCTTGGAGGCCACCGCACCGGCGGCGGTCGCCATGTACTGGGGGAACTGGGAGTCGGGCTTCCTGAGCTCGACGGTGACCTGAAGCGGACCGGTCTTCCTGACCGAGGCGACGTTCCGGAACACCTGGGCCCACGCGGCGGCGTTGTGCGGGTCCATCTGCCGGCCCAGGCTGAAGACCACGTCGTCGGCGGTCATCTCCCCGCCGTTGTGGAAGCGGACGTGCGGACGGAGCTCGTAGACCCAGGTGGTGGGGGTGGGGTTCGTCGCCTTCCGCGCCAGGCCGGGCTCGGTCCTGAGCCCCGGCGTCCAGCGCATCAGGCTCTCGCACACGTTGGAGAGAACCGTGTTCTGCGGGTAGTCGAACGCGACGGTGTAGTCGAGCGTCGACGGCTCCGCGTAGGTGGCCCAGGTGAAGGAGTCGATCTCCCCCTTGGCCCTGGGCGTCTGCCGGGACAGGGTGAGATCGCCGGAGGCGCCCTCGCCGTTCCTGGGAGGTCCGGAGCAGGCCGTGAGCAGCGCCACTGCGGACAGGACGGCCGTCGCGGCGGCGAGCCGGACGGGCACGACGCGACTGCGTCTGCCGGTGCGGGGTGAGGGTGTGGTCATCGTCGCGCTCTCTTTCCGTACGGTGTGGCCGTACGTGAACTGGGGAGGCTGCCGGACCGCCGAGACGGTCCGGCAGGAGCGGGCGGTGGGGTCAGGGGCCTGGGGGTTCGAAAGGGCGTCGTCCGCCCGGAGCACAGGCCCGGCGGTGTCCGGTGCGTGCGATCGCGAGGCGGAGGGCCGCCCCGGAACCGGGATACCGGGATGCACCAGGACGTATCGGGGTGGTCCCGACAACGCGGCGGGCGCGCGCACCGGGCACGCGAGCCCGGCAGGGTCCGGACGAGAGGCCCTACGCGAGGGGGCGGGCGGCGGGGATCTGCTGTGTGATGCAGTGGACCCCGCCGCCGCCGAACGCGATCGCGGGGGCCCGCACCCCGACGACCTTGCGGCCCGGGTAGGCCGACGCGATCACCGCGAGCGCGTCCTCGTCCTGCGGCACCCCGGCGACGGGGACGACGACGCCGCCGTTGGCGACGTAGTAGTTGAGGTACGACACCTCGACCTCGTCACCGGCCACGTCCGCGAAGGCCACCTGCGGAACGTCGATGATCTCCAGCGGCCGGCCGTGGGCGTCGGTGGTGACCTCCAGCACGGCGCGGTTGGCGCGCATCCGCGCGTAGTCGGGGTGGCCGGGCTCCTCCGGAAGGGAGACCACGACCTTGCCGGGTGCCGCGAAGGCACAGACCCCGTCGACGTGCCCGTCCGTCTCGGTGTCGAGCAGCCCTCCGTAGGGAAGCCAGACGACCTTGCTGACACCGAGCCGGGACTTCAGCTCGGTCTCGATGTCGTCCCGGCTCATGCCCGGATTGCGGTTGGGGTGGAGCAGGCACTGTTCGGTGGTGATCAGGGTGCCCTCGCCGTCGACGGTGATCGCTCCCCCTTCGAGGATCATGTCGGAGTGGATGCGCTCCACCCCGAGGTGCTCCAGCAGCAGGGAGCTGATCCGGTCGTCGGCGTCGTACGGGTGGTGCTTGCCGCCCCAGGCGTTGAAGCGGAAGTCCACCCCGGCGCGGTGGCCGTCGCCGTCGAGGACGAACAGCGGGGCGGAGTCGCGGAACCACGAGTCGTCCAGGGGCAGTTCCACCACGTCGACCTGCGCGCCGCACCGGGTCCGGGCGTCATCGCCGTGGCCGGGAGGGGCAACCATCGTGACCGGCTCGAAGGCGGCGACGGCTCGGGCGACGTTCGCGTACTCCTCCTTGACCTCGTCCAGCACGCCGCCCCACAGATCCGGACGGGTGGGCCAAGCCATCAGGCACCCGTCGTGCTCGGACCACTCGGCAGGCATACGGAATGCAGTCATCACATCTCATTTCTTCTTGCCAGACGCACTTGTCGAGGGCCGCCGACCAGGCACAAGGCCGGTTCGGGCCACAAGACGAGTACGGGGGTGTGCGGGAATCTTCCTCTCAACTGAAAATTCAGTCAAGAGACGGGCGGTCTTAAAAATCACCGCTCGACAACGCGGAGGACCAGGCGTCCGTACGGGTACCGACTCCGCCTCTGCCCGGGGCTCAGTGTGTGCCGTCGACCTGTCCGCCGACGGGGAGCCGCGGGGTGCGCGGCGGCTCCGCGCGGCGTCGCCCGGTCGCCTCGAAGGCCGCGGCCAGCCGGAGCAGCGCGTTGTCGTCGTAGGCACGGCCCGCGAAGGTCAGCCCCACGGGCATGCCGGTGTCGGCCATGGTGCCCATCGGCACGGTCACGGTCGGAATGCCGAGGTGCCGGGGTACGAGATTGCCGTTCGCGACCCACACGCCGTTGCGCCACCCGAGGTCGGCGGAGGCCTCGTTCACGTCCATGTCGGCCGGACCGACATCGGCGACCGCGGGGAACACCACTGCCTGGAGGCGCAGTCCGTCCATCCACGCCTCCAGGTCGATCCTGCGGGTCTCCTCGAGCCCGCGCAGCCCCTGCTCCAGATGCGGGATCTCGGTGAGCGAGCGGTACGGACGGTCGCGCACCAGCCCGGGGTAGTCGGCGATCACATCGTCGAAGCCGGCGTAGCGGTCCGGCAGTTCGCCGGGATGCTTGGGCCAGATCCGTTCGCCGTCGACGTCGGCGAGGGACGGGAGCGCGGGGTCGGCGTTGGCACGCAGGAAGTCGTCCCAGGCCCAGGCCGACAGGTCCAGGGCCTCGCAGGCGAGGAAGTCGTGGCCGACCAGGCCCCGGGTCCGCAGGGACGGTGCTCCGGGACGGTCGGACTCGTAGTTGGTCACCACGGGGAAGTCGACCTCGACGACCTCGGCACCGGCGGCCTCCAGGTCACGGCGGGCGGCCTGCCACAGGGCGACGACCGAGGCGCGTGTGTCGATCCGCTGCCCGGTCTGGCCGCCGATGCCGCCGCCGTGCCCGGTCCCGGCATCGGGGTCGGCGTTGATGTACATCCTGGGCACGCCGACGCGCTTGCCGACGAGCGCTGCGCGCGCCGCTGCCGCGTCCGCGGGGGCCAGCGCCGGATACGACGCCGGGCGCACCCGGGACGGCGCGGGAAGCGGCACCCACGGCTGGGACCGCCACAGGTCACCGCGCGTTTCCGGGTCGTCGGCGACGATGACGTCGAGGAGTTCCAGGAGGTCGGCCATGGTGCGGGTGTGAGGGACCACCACGTCCATGGTCGGCACGAGCGGCCAGTTGCCGCGCACCGAGATCACGCCGCGGCTGGGGGTGTATGCGCACAGCGCGTTGTTCGACGCGGGCGCCCGGCCCGAGGACCAGGTCTCCTCGCCGAGGCCGAACGCGCCGAACGAGGCAGCGGTGGCGGTGCCCGAGCCGTTGGAGGAGCCGGAGCCGTAGGCGCTGGTGAGCCAGTCGGCGCTGTACGGGCTTTCGGCGCGGCCGTACACGCCGCGCTGCATGCCGCCGTTCGCCATCGGGGGCATGTTGGTCAGGCCGATGAGCACGGCCCCCGCGGCGCGCAGCCGCTCGATGGCGAAGGCGTCGCGCTGGGCGACGAGGTGCTCGAACGCGGGCGAACCGGCGGCGGCGGTCAGCCCCTTGGCGAGGTAGCTGTCCTTGGCGGTGTAGGGGATACCGTCGAGAGGACCGAGGGCCCGGCCGCGGGCGCGGCGCGCGTCGGACGCCTCGGCGTCCGCGCGGGCGCCGGGATTCATCACGACGAGAGAGTTGAGCGCGGTGGCGGTGCCGGGCCGGTCGTACGCCTCGATCCGGGCGAGGTAGGCGTCGAGCAGGCCGACCGCGGTGGCCTCCCCCTTCTCCAGTGCCGTGCGCAGGTCGGCGATGCCTGTCTCGACGACATCGAATGCGCGGTTCATACGGGTGCCTCCAAGGTGATTGGGTCGAACGATGCGGTGCGAGGCGCGTCCGGCCTCGAAACACGCAGCGCCGGGCCGGAGTGCGAGCAGGAGGGCGCGGCCGTACCGCCACGGGCGGCAGCGGGAGAGAGGGCGGCCTCGGTCCGGGCCTCTCGGCGGCTGTGTGGCGTGAAATAGCCAGGAACGATGGAGCCACTCTGGCATTGACTGAAAATTCAGTCAATAGATGAGAGATGCAGGGACCGGGATCCACCGGCTCGGGCGCCGTGGCATTGATCAAATCCGCTGTTCCCGACGACCTGGTGGGCGGCGACGACCGGCAGCACGGCCGCTCCGGTCCGCTCTCCCTCCGGAAGAGGCCCTGGATCTACCCCAGCCGCGCCAGTTCGGCGTCGATGGCACCACGCATCAGATCACGGGCGTGCTCGATTCGGATCCCGCCGCTCAGCCATCGCATGCTCAGGCCCTCCAGGAGGGCGGTGAGCCGCTCAGCGGCTGCGGCGAGCGAGGAGGCGGACGCCATCGGCTGCACGTGGCCCAGCAGTGCCGCCACGTCCTGCACCCAGGTGAGGGTTGCCCTGGCGAGGTCCTCGCGCAGTTCCTCGTCGAAGACGGCGCTGGCCCGCAACTCGCCCCAGGCCGAGCTGTTCTCCCTCACCTCGACGGTGTCCTGGAGTTCCAGGAGGAGGGTGTCGTCCAGTTCCTCGCGGGGGGTGGGGGCGGGGGCGTCCGGGTCGCGACTGGTGGTGTAGCGCTCGGCGCGGTTGTTGATGAACTCAAGCGTCTGGCGCAGGATCCCGGTGCGGTCCTTGAAGTGGTAGTAGATCAGCGCGGTGGACACACCCGCCTCGGCCGCGAGTTCTTCCACGCGCAGCCCGCGGACCCCGCGCCGGGCAATCACCCGGGCGGCCGCTTCGAGGATCTGAGTACTGCGTGAGGCCATGACGCGAACCCTACCGGGCGCTTTCCGGCAGGGCGCTCGCGGCCCGGGGCAGAGCCTCCGCGGCCCGGAGCAGGGCATTTTCGAACGACCAGGACCGCCCGGCGCGACCGGACAGCGACCGGACACCCCCGGGTGCGTCCACGGATCCGGCCGGATCACCGCTCACGCGGGGCGCCACGCACTGCCACGGCAAAGCGGCGCGGGCACGGCTCACCGCGCTCGACAGTGCTCCACAGTGACAGTGACGGCCTCACTGGCGGTGGGCCCTTGGACGAGACACACGATGGTGATCGCCTTTCCGGCTCCGCGCCGCGGATGCAGAAGGGCCGCTCGTCGCCCAGGCCACCGAACGGCAGCTCATTCACCGGCCTCCGTCCCGATGCGGTGGACACAGCCGGCGGGGCCCGGATCGCTGCCCGACGCCATGAAGGCGTCACTGTCCTCGGGCTGGACGAACCCGTGCCGTCGCCCCTGGACGCCAGGAAGACGTCTCGGACATCCGCGCAGCCGGACCGGGCAGCACACCGGGGAGCCGAGCAGACATGCGGGTGCTCTTTCAGCGGGAGGGGGCCAGGAACGGAAGGCCGGCTGCTTCCTCGCGCGCGGACGAGGCGACAGGTCCGGCAGGAGCCCTCGGGCGAACAATGGACCCAGAGGCCGCGTCAGGCTTCTAACTAAAACTTCAGTCAATTATGGCACCATGGTCACGCAGATCACCGGGAGGGATCAAGTGGCGACGGACCGCAGAACGGCAATCCTGGAAGGGGCCGCCCGGCTGATAGCCCGCCGCGGGGTGCGCGGCCTGCGGGTCGAAGAGCTGGCGGCGGAAGCCGGTGTGTCCGCTGCGCTGATCTACTACCACTTCAAGGACCGGGCCGGCATCCTGCTCCGCACCCTGGAGTTCATCAGCGACCGGGCGGAACGGTACACGGCCGAGCGCGGTGACCACACCGCACCCACCCGTCACAGGGGCGCACTGGAGCGGTCCTTCCTTCTGGAGCTCCAGGACCTGCCCGAGGTGCGCGAGAACAGCATCGCCTGGGGTGAGCTGCGGGCCAGCGCGGTCTTCGACCCCGTACTCCGGAGCGACCTGGCCAAAGCCGGTGCGGCCTGGGCCCGCGAGGTGGCGGAGCTGCTCGGCGCGGCGCACCCGGCGGCCTCGGCGGCGGCCCGCGCCGCATCCGCCGAACGGCTCACCGCCCTGCTGGAAGGGCTCAGCATGCGCTGGCTGAGTGGCGTCCTGTCGCTGGAGCACGCCCAGAAGCTCATCATGGAGGCGATTGCGGTGGAAGCGGAGCAACTGGACGGTCCAGGGGCGCAGCCCCTGGGACCCGGGGGGTCCGGCGGCGCAGAGCGGGTGCGCGCCACTACGCGAGAAAATTGACTGAAATTCTAGTCAGTGTCACAGTGGGGTCCGGTTCGTTCGGACTCGTGCGCGAGTCCGTCCTTCCACCGTCTCGTGTCCCCCACCGCGGCCGGATGCCTTCCTGCCAGTCCACGATCGGAGCAGTCCACGGTGATCACGCTTCCCCCCTCCCGTCGTTCCGCCCTGCTCGCCTTTGCCGGAGCCGGCGCGGCCGTGCTCGGCGTCTCGGCCTGCGGCCCCGGCGAACTCACGCGAAAGGGCGATGCCTCCGGCAGCCCGCACAAGGAGGCAGCAAGCGCCGGCACGCGACGGATGGGGGCCGAGTGGGAGAGCCACACCCGGACCTTCATGTCGTGGCCCGCGCTGGATTCGGTCTGGGGGGAGGACCTACCCTACGTACGGGAGGACATCGCGCGGGTGGCGCGTGCGATCGGGGAATACGAAGAGGTCGTCCTGATGGCCCGGCCCTCGCAACGGGCCGCGGCCCAGAAGGCGTGCGGTTCCCAGGTCGAGGTCATCCCGCTGGAGGTCGACGACCTGTGGGCCCGCGACACCGTGCCCGTCTTCGTGAAGGACAACGGCAAGGTCACGGGCGTCGACTTCAACTTCAACGGGTGGGGCGACAAGCAGGTTCACGGCGACGACGCCCGCGTCGGTCGCACCCTGCTGCGGAAGTACGCGATCCCCCGTGTCCAGGCGCCGTTGGTCGCCGAGGGAGGATCCTTCGAGTGCGACGGCGAGGGGACCCTGATGGTCACCGAGAGCTCGATCGTCAACAAGAACCGCAACCCCGGCAAGAGCCGAGACCGGATCGAGGCCGAGCTCAAGCAGACCCTGGGCCTGGAGAAGGTGATCTGGCTGGCCGGGGTGCGCGGCGAGGACATCACCGACGCCCACGTCGACAGCCTCGTGCGGTTCACCGCACCCGGTGTGGTCCTCCTGGACGAGGCGTTCCCGGGAATGCCCGCCGACTCCTGGTCGCGCTCCTCCGACCAGGCGAGGCACGTACTCTCCAAGGCCACCGACGCCCGGGGCCGGCGATTCGAGATCATCGACCTGCCGCAGCCCGACCTCGACAAAATCACGGGGCGGGGCGACAGCTTCGTGTCGAGCTACGCCAACTTCTATGTCGCCAACGACGCCGTTTTCCTTCCCAGGTTCGGCGACAGGGCGGCCGACGACCGCGCCCGCGGGATCCTGCAGGAGCAGTACCCCGAGCGCGATGTCGTGCAGGTCGAGATCGACACCATCGCCTCCGGCGGCGGCGGTATCCACTGCTCGACCCACGACCAGCCCGGCAAACCGGCTGCCTGACACGACGGCGCGTCGCGGCCACCGCGTCCGAGCTCCGCTCGGGGCGCGCCGGGCTGCCGGGAGCCCACAGGTCCGGCTCCGCCCATTGATCCAAGAGCCATCGGCCAGGTCGGCTTGGTTCCCGCTGTCCGCCGTGGGTGGACAGCTCGGCCCGGATGGCTTTCCCGCGCGGGCGGTAACGCGTGCCCCGGTGCTCGGCGCAGTGGGCGACGAGGAACGGGCCGCGTCCGTCTTCGTCGCCGCCGCAGGCCCGGCTCGGATGGAATGAGGTGCTGCTGCCGTCGGAGACCTCGCAGATCAGGGTGCGACCGCAGAGGAGGCGGACGCGGATGGGCTGTGTGCCGCGGCGGACGGCGTTGGTGATCAGCTCACCGAGGACCAGCTCGGCGATGAATCCGATCTCATCCGGCCTCCATGCGTCCGGTCTGCGGGCACAGTGCGAACGCACGGGAGCCACTGCCGCCGGGCCGGAGGGGACGTCCCATTCGGCTACGCGGGAAGAGGCCAGCAGTTGGGTGCGAGCCACCAGCAGGACGATGCCGTCGCTGAGAAGGGGCGAGGAGCACGGCGTCGAGGACGGTTGCCGCACATGTCTCTTCCGAGGTGCGACCCTGCCCCGTCGACAAGGGCGGCGCGCAGCGGCTCCAGGCACGTGCCGCGGTTGCGGTGCTCGACGAGGCCGTGGGTGAACAGCACCGGCCGGGAGCCTTCCGGCAGGGACAACTCGGCGATCTCCACCGGCAGACCGCCGCACAGGCCCAGGGGCGGCGAGACGAGCACATCGGCAAAGGAGACCGTGCCCTCCGGGAGGACCAATGCCGGTTCGGGACGGTCGGCGCAGGCCGGCGTCGCCCGTCCGGTGACCGCGTCGCCGATGGCGTGTGGACAGCCGGCACGCCGGTGATGACCGCGCCGTTGCTGTTGCGACTCGTCGGCGTCGACCGGGCGACCAACTCTTCGTGCCGGCACAGGAGTTCTTTGGCGGGAAGGTCGAGAGCGGAGAAGGTGTGGACGGCGGTACACAGGCGGCCCATGGTGGCGGCGGCGTGCAGGCCGTGGCCCACGAAACCGCCGATGATCAGGGCGAAGCGGGCGCCGGGCAGCGGGATGAGGTCGAACCTGTCACCGCCGACGCCGGCCTGGGCAGGGCGATACCGGTGGGCCACGTGAAGAGCGGACCATTCGGCCAGGGGGCCGGACGGCAGGCAGCGTTGCGGGTGGCGGCCGTCGTGTGTTCGCGGGCGTGACGGCGGGCGTTGTCGATCACCACCACGGCACGGGCGGCCAGTTCCCTGTCGGAGGGCAGGTCCTCTTCGTCGAACGGCCCCGGCCCCTCCCGGTACCAGGAGCCGGCCGGTCCCAGCACTACCTCACGGGCCCGTAGCTGCGCGGTGACGAGCGAGTGGATGCCGTAGTGCAGGATCTGACGGGCCCGATCGGGGTTCTGACCCGCCCAGGCCGTCGGCAATGCGCGGAGCCGGGCCGTGAACACCGCGTGGCCGCTCATCGCACTCGATGCCATCGGCTCGCTGGGCAGAAACCTGATCAGTTCACCCGAAGGGTGGAGGCGCGAGTCCTGCCGGACGCCGCTGACAGCCGTGCGGCGCAGCTCGGGCGCGGCCCTCGGCGGGCTCCCCGCCCTTCAGGACCGGCTCCAGGAGTTCGACAGTGGCGAATTCGGCGAAGCGCGGGACTCCAACTCCGGTCAGCTCCCGGGCGGTACGCGCCACATCCTGGCTGGTACCGATCCGCGCCCCGGCGTCGTGCGACGGCTTCAGACGCTCCCGGGCGACTTCCGCCCTGCCGGTCAGCGTGCGTTGTGCGGCGGGGTCCCGCAGGGTCAAGGACACCGGTCCCCATCCGGCCCCCAGGAATGATCAGGGCCGGTTTCGGATGTCTCCGAAACCGGCCCTGATCTACGACTGTCTCCAGTCGGGACGACAGGATTTGAACCTGCGACCCCTTGACCCCCAGTCAAGTGCGCTACCAAGCTGCGCCACGTCCCGATGCGAAGGACCTCCCCGGGCTGCCGGGGGGCTTCGCAGGACAAACATTACCTCACTCCGAGGACCGGATCGACGCCCGTGCCTGGTGGGCGCGGTTCGCCAGGGATTCCGCGCCGCAGGCGGTGGCCAGTTTGTACGCCCGGGCCAGTTCGCGGGGCGAGCAGATGGCGATGCCGTAGTCGACGAGGGCCAGCGCGTGTTCGTACGCGGACGGGGACGATTCCAGGTGGCGGACCGACTCGGCCAGCAGGCGGGTGGCCTCCTCGGGAGCGGCGAAGACTGCGAGGCAGCGCAAGGCCTCGCCGATCGCGGTCTCCGTGCCGAAGCGTTCGGCGTGGACCCGTGCGGTAGCGGCGAGCCGGGCGGCGCGGTCCGGGTCCTCCTCTGCCAGGGCACGGGCGAGGTCACCGGCCCACGGGGCCCATACGCCGTTGAACCTGCCGCGGGGTTCGAGGCCCTGGCCGGCCGCTTCGAGCTCGGCGATCGCTTCCTTCGTACGGCCTTCGGCCAGCAGCAGCCGACCGCGTACACACGGGCCGTCGGGGAGCACCATCGCGCTGGGGTAGGGCGCCGAGAAGGTGTAGCGGTCGGCGATCTCGCGGGCCTCGGTGACCCGGCCCCGGGCGACCAGGGTGTCGATGAGCAGGCAGGCCGCGTCCCAGTGGACCGGCAGTCCGCTGCCCACGCGGTCGGCGAGGCGCAGTCCTTCGCGCAGGAAGCCCTCGGCCTCCGCCAGCCTGCCGCGACGGCGGTGGACCAGCCCGAGCAGGGTGTGGGCGAACGCGAGGTGCGCGCCGCTCCAGCCGGAGATCTCGAAGGCCCGGACGGCCTCGCCGAAGAGTTCCTCGGCGCGGTCGAGCTGGTCGGTGAAGGCGTAGGTGATGCCGACCAGTGTGGGCAGCTCGAAGCCCCATTCGGCGTCGGTCCAGCCGAGTCCCCGGGCCGGGTGTCCGTCGACCAGGGCGCGTTCGCAGAGGTCGACGACGAGCTGGGCGTTCTCTCCGCGCAGCATGGCGTCGAAGGCGCGGAGCGTGAGCAGGGCGCGCTCGGCGTTGTCGCGGCCGTGCAGGTGGTCGGCGTTGCGCGCGAGCCGGGCGGAGCGGGCGGGGCCGTCGTCCTCGGCGGCCTGCATGCCCTCCCAGAGGAAGTGGGCGGCCTGTAGCCGCATCAGGCCGGGGCCCGGGGCGGTACGGGCGGCCTCCGCGGCAAGGGCGCTCGCCGCCTCCTTGAGCTGGTTGTTGTGGGAGTGCGCGGCGGCGAGGCGGTAGGTGGCGTCGATGCGCTGGTCGTCGTCGAGTCCGGGCATGCCGAGGGCGTCGCGCAGGTGCTGGACGGTGGTGGCCGGGGAGCCGAGCAGGGTGGCGCAGCCCAGCTCGTACAGCAGGGTGGCCTTCGCGCGCTCGCGCGGGGGTTCCCGCAGGGCGCGCTCGAGGCAGCGGCGGGCGGCGTCCGGGGCGCCGACGGCGAGGTGCTGCTTGGCCGCTTCGCGGAGCTGCTCGACGAGCTCCTGGTCGTCGTCCGGGTGGACTTCGAGGAGGTGCCGGGAGGCCGCGGCGGGGCCGAGCCCGGCCCTGTTGATCGCCCAGGCGGCCCGGCCGTGCATGGCGGTGCGGGTGGCCGGCGGGATGGAACGGTAGACCGCGCTCGCGATGAGCGGGTGGACGAACTCCAGCGGGTCGAAGCCGGTGACGATGCGGGCTTCACGCAGCCGCGCCGTGCAGTCGGCGGCCTCGGCCGAGGTCATTCCGGCCAGGGTGGCGGCCAGGTCCTGGGAGATGTCGGTGCCGAGGACCGCCGCGGCCCACGCGAAGCGGGTGGCGTTGGTACCGAGCCGTTCGAGCCGGGCGACGAGCCCGCTGCCGCGAGCGGAGGCGCCGAGCTCGCGCAGCAGTCCGGCCGACTCGTCGAGCGGCACCAGTTCGCGGTCCTGCACCTTGGCGACGAGCTCGACCGCCTCGTACGGGTTGCCGCCGGTGACGGCCCACACCTCGCGGCAGAAGGGATCGTCCGCGTGTTCACCGAGGGCGGCGCGGACCAGTACGGCGGTGGCGTCCGGGGTGAGGGCGCGCAGCGCGACCCGCACCTGGGAGGGGTGGGCGCCGCCCACCCCGTCCTCCTTCTCGCGGGCGGCCAGCTCCTCCGGGCGGTGGGCCTGGACGACCAGGACCGGAAGCTCGCCGAGGCGCGCGGTGAACGAGGCGAGCCAGGCGAGGGATTCGCCGTCGGCCCAATGCGCGTCGTCGATGACGAGCAGCAGCGGACGGTGGCTCAGCCGGGAGGCGAGGCGGCCGACGACGTAGTCCAGCCCGTCCCGCACACCCTGCGGGTCGGGCTGCGGGCCGCTCGGCTCGGCCAGTCCGAGGGCCGGTGCGGCGACCTCGTACCAGGAACCGAACAGGGCACGTACCTCGTCGGGCGGGAACTGGTCGAAGGCCGGCTGGAGCAGTTGGCGTACGACGTGGAACGGCACCGAGGTGACCGTTTCGCCGCCCCGCGCGGACCAGACCGTGCAGCGGTCGGCGGCCATCGCCTGGATCTCGGCGAGCAGCGCGGTCTTGCCGATGCCCGCCTCGCCGCTGAAGATCAGCAGTCCGCCGACGGCTTGGGCGCCGCAGAGTGCGTCCACCGCCTGCGCGGCGGCGGCGAGTTCCGGTTCGCGTTCGTACAGCGGCCGGGACGGCTTCATCCCTACCCTCCCCAAGGGTGGTGCGTGTGGATTTCGACACTAGTCGTGAACGGTGGTCGACGGACAGTGGTTCGGACAGTTCACCGCGGGTGCGGGCACAATCGTGGAGTGGACGAGAAACGCAGGGACCGCGACGCCGGGGGCAGGGCACGCAACGCGCGCCCGCGCGACGGGCTGGGCCGCCCGCTTCCGTACGGGAGCGAGGGGGTCGCGCGGCAGCCGGAGGGGGTGGTGCGTACCCCCGAGGAGACCGTGCGCGAGGCGCAGCGGCTGCTGGACGCGGGGATGCCGTTCCATGCGCACGAGGTGTTCGAGGACGCGTGGAAGTCGGGCCCGGACACGGAGCGGGAGCTGTGGCGCGGGCTCGCGCAGCTGGCGGTGGGGCTGACCCATGCGGCCCGGGGCAACGCGAGGGGCGGGGCCCGGCTGCTGCGCCGTGGTGCGGCGGCGCTCGGGGGCATCACCCCGGCCCGGCCGTACGGGATCGGCGTCGAGGGGCTGATCGGCTGGGCCGAAGGGCTGGCGGACGAGGTGGCCGAGGGGGCCGCGTCCGGCCGGGGTGTCGATCCGGTGGCGCGGGCTCCGCGGCTGCGCGGCCCGGTGCGGTGAGGGTGCGGGAGCGGTCCGCTCCGCAGCGGATTCGCCGCCCGTCGCACCGAGCGGCGAACAGGGCGGCCCGCAGCCATTACGATCGCGCGTCATGAGCACATCTGACCAGGGCCAGGAGCAGGACCAGGGCGCGAAGGCCCCGATAGCCGCCGAATCGGACACCGTAGACGCGAAGACGAAGACGGACGCGGAGACGGACGCGAAGGCGGACGGTCCGACGGCGGAGGTGACGGCGGACATCGGTGAATCCGGCGCCGGCACGAACGGGCTCGACGCGGCCGACGAGGCCGACGGGCGGAAGCTGACACCTCGCCAGGCGAGACGGCTGCGGATGGCCCTGTCGGCGGTGGGCATGGCCGCGATGGCGGTGGTCCTCGCCCTGCGGATCGCCAGCCGGTCGTCCGTCCTGGTGGTCGGGGTGTACGGGCTCGCGCTGATCCTGTGCGGAATCGTGATCGAGCTCAGCCGCAACGGACGCACCCGGCTGGGCAGTTGGCTGCTCGCCGTGGGCCTGGTGGCGGCCATCGGTTCGGACTGGCTGCTGATTCCCTGACGTACGGTCAGCACACCGTGATCCGTACGGTGCCGCCGTCCGGTTCGACCCGGTCGAGCCAGCCGGCGCGCAGCGGGAACGAGCTGCCCGGCTCGGCGGGCCGCAACAGCCGCCGCCGGTACAGCTCCCGGCCGTCCTGCCGGACGGTGAGCAGCGGCGCGATGAGCCTTCGGTCGGCGCGCAGGAGGAAGCGGCCGCCGGTCGGGAGGGTGCCGTCGGGACCGACGAGGTTGGGTGCGACCCAGCGCAGCGGGGCGTCGACGGCGACGGCCGGCCTGCCGGTGGGCCATGCGCCGGTGGTCAGGTGGCGCAGTACGGGCGCGGCGACCGCCCGGCCCTCGGCGAAGGCGTGGCCCGCGCTCTCCACGCCGTGCAGCAGGTTGCCGACGGCGAAGACGCCGGTCCGGTCGGTGCGGTGGGCCTCGTCGTAGGCGGGGCCCCGGGTGCCGGGGTCGAGGGTGACGGTGCCGCGCCGGGCCAGTTCGTGCTCGGGGATCCAGTCGCCGGTGAAGACGACGGTCTCGCAGCGCAGTGTGGTGGTCCGGCCGTCGTGGTGGCGCACGGCGACGCCGGTGAGCCGTTCCCGTCCGGTGAGAGCGGTGACGGTGGTACGGGTGAGGACGGGGGTGCGGTCGCGGCCCCGGGCCAGGGCGGCGAGCGGGGCGGGCGGCCGGTCGGTGACCAGGGCTACGACCTCCGCGCCGGCGACGCGCAGGGTGTCGGCCGCGGCACGGCCGACGGGCCCGTCGCCGATGACGACCGCGCGGCCGCCGATGCGCCGCCCGTACAGATGGACGGCCTGCTGGAGTTCGCCGGTGGTGTGGACGCCGGGCGGGCGGCTGCCGGGGACGAGCCGGGCGCTGCGGGGGCGTTCGCGGGCGCCGGTGGCGAGGACGATCGCGCGGGCGGTGATGCGTTCGAGGCCGGTGGGTGCGGTGGTGTCCACGGTGAGCGGTCCGGCCCAGTCGGTGACGGTGACGCCGGTGCGCAGGGCGGCTCCGGCGCTCAGGGCGGTGGAAACGCAGCTTCGGGCGTACGCGGGTCCGGTGGCCGTGCCCCTGCCGAGGACGGGGCCGCCGAATCCGCCGTGGTGGCAGTGGCGGGGGATGCCGCCCGCGGTCTGTTCGCGTTCCAGGATCTCGACGCGGCCCGCGCCGGACGCGGCGAGTTCGGCCCCGGCGGCGAGTCCGGCCGGGCCGCCCCCGATGATCAGGACGTCGACGGTGCGTTCGTGCCGGGTCATGACCGGGCCTCCTCGAACAGGGCGCGGACCGTGGCCCCGCAGTAGAACCCCTGGCACCGGCCGTTGCCCGCGCGCGTTCTGCGGCTCAGGCCGTCCGGGGAGCCCGGTGGCACGGTGCTCGTCAGGGCGTCCCTGATCTCGCCCGCGGAGACGCGTTCGCAGTGGCAGACCAGGGTGCCGTACGCGGGATCGCGGGCGATGAGCGTGGCGTCCTGGTAGGGCCGGGGGAAGGACTCGCCGAGGTTGGGCAGGGTGACGGGCGGCAGTTCGGCGGGTTCGCCGAGGTCGAGGCCCGATTCCCCGAGGAGTTCCATCACATGGGCGGCGATGGCCATGGAGGCGGTGAGCCCGGTGGAGCGGATGCCGCCGACGGTGATGTGGCGCTCGTCGGGCCGGCAGCGGATGCGGTAGTCCTCCTGGCCGATGGCGGCGCGCAGTCCGGCATAGACGGCGGTGACCTCCTCGTCGAGGAGGTCGGGCAGGATGCGGCGGCCCTTCTCGCGCAGCAGGGTGAGGGCGTCGGCGGTCGATCCGGTGGCGGTCTTGTCGTCGATGTCCTCGGCGGTGGGGCCGAGCAGCACGTTGCCGAAGACGGTCGGCGCGACGAGTACGCCCTTGCCCGCGGCGGTCGGAACCGGGAGCAGGATGTGGCGGACCAGGTCCCGGGCGAGCTTGTCGAAGACGAGGAGCTGGCCGCGGCGCGGGGTGACGGTGAACTCGGTGTGGCCGAGCAGCCGGTCGATCTCGTCGGCGTGGAGACCGGCGGCGTTGATCAGGTGACGGGTGCGCAGGGTGCCGCGGGAGGTGGTGAGAGTGTGGAGGCCGTCGCCGTCGTCGATGGCGCTCACCCGGCAGTTGAGGTGCAGGTGGACTCCGGCGCGCACGGCTTGGGTGGCGTAGGCGAGCGGGGTCGTCCAGGGGCAGATGATGCTCTCGTCGGGGATCTCCAGGGCGCCGAGGGCGCCGGGGCCGAGCCGGGGTTCGCGGGTGCGCAGTTCCTCGCCATCCAGCAGGCGGGCCTCGTGGTACTCGTTGCGCTCGGCCTTGGCCAGCAGGGCGGGGAGGGCGGCCAGTTGTTCGTCGTCCCAGGCGACGAGCAGGGCGCCCACGCGCTCGACGGGGATGCCGCTCTCGGCCGCGTAGGCGCGCAGCCGGTGCTGTCCTTCGCGGACGAGCCGGGCTTCCAGGGTGCCCGGGACGGCGTCGAAGCCGGTGTGCAGGATGGCGGTGTTGGCCTTCGACGTGCCGGTGGCGATGTCGTCGGAGGCGTCGAGCAGGGCGGTGCGCAGGGGGTGGCGGGCCAGTTCGCGGGCGATGGCGGTGCCGACGACGCCCGCGCCGATGACGGTCACGTCGTACACCGGGACTCCGGTGCCGAAGCCCGTGCCGGGCGGCCGCTCCATGGTCGTCAGCGTTCCGGAGGTGGTGATCGTGGTGCGCATGGTGTGACTCTCGTACGTGTCAGGCATGGTCCAGCAGGGTCTGTACGCCGGTCCGGAACGCGGCGAGCCGTTCGGCGGCCCGGTCCGCGCCGATGCGGGGCTCGTACACTGCGGCGGGCTTCCAGTCGGGGACCGCCTCGCGGACGGTGAGGTGCGGGTCGAGGCCGAGCCGGGCGACCGCTCCGATGCCGAGCGCGGTGGCGTCGGGCAGCGCGGACACCTCGACGGGCCGTTGCAGCAGGTCGGCCTGGGTCTGCATGAGGAGCTCGGAGCGGGTCAGGCCGCCGTCGACGCGGAGTGAGGTGAGCGGTGCGCCGAGGTCGGTGGCGACCGCCTCGGTGAGCTCGACGACCTGGGCCGCGATGCCTTCGCACAGGGCCCGCACCAGGTGGCCCCTGGTGGTGCCGAGGCCGAGGCCGGTCAGCGAGCCGCGCAGGTCGCCGCGCCACCAGGGAGCGGCGAGCCCGGCGAGCGCGGGGACGAAGGTGACGCCACCGGAGTCGGGGACCGTCCGGCCTACGGGGTCCAGGTCGGCCGCGCCGGAGATGACCCCGAGGCCGGCCAGCCAGTCGACGGCGGAGGCGGCGGTGTAGACCTGCCCGTCGAGGCAGTAGGCCGTACGGCCGCCGAGCCGCCAGGCCACGCAGCCGACCAGTCCGGTGGTGCCGCGGCGCGGGGCGGGCCCGGTCTGGGCGAGGAGGAAGGCGCCCGTTCCGTAGGTGCATTTGGCGTTGCCGGGGTCCAGGGCGTTCTGGGCGAGGAGGGCCGCCTGCTGGTCGACGAGGAGTCCGGTCAGCGGGAGTTCGCCGCCGAAGGCGGTCGTCGTGCCGACCGTGCCGTCGCAGTCGACGACGTCCGGCAGGCGCTCGTCGCCGAGGCCGAAGATGTCCAGGGCGCGGGGCGACCAGCCGACCTGCTCGAGATCGAGGAGCTGGGTGCGTCCGGCGGTCGCCGCGTCGGTGACGAACGCTCCGGTCAGCTGGTGGACGAGCCATGCGTCGGTGGTGGTGACGACACCTTCGCGGGTCAGTTCCCGGCGGATCCAGGCCATCTTCGGCGCCGCGAAGTAGGGGTCGAGGGGGAGGCCGGTGAGCCGGGTCAGCTCTTCCTCGTAATCGGCGAGTCCGGCGCAGAGTCCGGCGGAGCGGCGGTCCTGCCAGACGATCGCG
Organism: Streptomyces sp. NPDC056347; assembly: GCF_042262625.1. Lineage (NCBI taxonomy): Bacteria > Bacillati > Actinomycetota > Actinomycetes > Kitasatosporales > Streptomycetaceae > Streptomyces > Streptomyces sp. NPDC056347. Next base: position 96,559 of record NZ_JBHJQP010000004.1, read on the forward strand.
TCGGTGAGCGGGCGCCCGGTGGCCGGGTCCCAGGCGAGCACCGTCTCGCCCTGGTTGGCGAGGCCGACCGCGCGGACCGGCTCTCCCGCTTCCCGCAGTGCCCGGCGGCCCGCCTCGACGACCGAGCCGAGCAGTGCGGCGGGGTCCGTCTCGACCGCTCCCGCGGAGCCGTGCCGTACGGACACCGGCACCGACGCGGAAGCGATCACGCCGCGCTCGGGACAGATCACCAGGGCCTTCGTCCCCGACGTGCCCTGGTCCACGGCGAGTACCGGGCCTGTCATCGACTTCTCCAGCGGTGCGGAAGCTCGGCGGCTTGAACGGAATCGTGATCACTGAACTCGCGGCCCAGAGTGGTGCAGACCACCTCGTACGTCAAGGGCCGACCGGCCCTTGACCGGAACTGCCCGAACAGAAGGTTCGCTTTTGAACGTCCGGTTGAATGAACGGACTTGAGTAAGATCCGCGAATCGGCCCGGAGATCGACGGCGGTGGCCTTACACTCACCGCCGTGCAACAACCGGACGCTTTCGAGCAGTTCGTTCTCCAACAGCTGTTTCACCCCCCACGTCCTTGAGGATTGATGAGATCGAAACCCTGTCCCGCGCACTGTTCCACCGGCTCCCGGGCCTCCCGCATCAGCATGGGTTCCATGCCGCCACCGGGCTGCGTGACGTGCTGAGAAGATCTATCGACCGTCGCATCACGGCCCGCGGTCCGGCCTGTCGTACGAGGGCGGAGCAGGTCCATGGCCAGCGGTGATTTCCGGCCGGTCTATCACCCGGCCGGCCATGACAACGATCTGCGGGCCGCGTTACAGGATCTGCGCACGGGACGCTGGATGTCCATGCGCAACCTCCTGGAGAACACGCCGGACTGGACCCTGTGGACCCAGCGCACCCAGGTACTCGGCGCGGTGGCCGCCGGTTCGGACGCGGTGCAGGCCTGGCTGGCCGAGGAGCCCCGGAGCATCGCCGGCGCGGTGATGCAGGCGCGGGTCGTCGTCGAACGCGCGGTGCGCGCCCACCGCGAGGGTCACCACCGGGCCCGTGAACTGTGGCAGGAGGCCTGGCAGGCCTGCCGGACGGCGGCGAACGCCTCGCCCGTGGACCCGGTGCCCTGGATCTGCCTGCTGGCCCTGTCCCAGCTGGACGAGCAGCAGCAGTTGGAGGAACACCGGCTGCATCCGCCGGGCCCGATGCTCTTCCCCGGCCCGTGGGGGCTGCTGGCGGAGGCCGACAAACGCGATCCGTACAACCGCGAGGCCTACCACCGGATGCTCCAGTTCGTGTACGCCCGCAAGGCCGGCGGTTCCCTCTCGGAGGCGGTCAACTTCGTTCAGTGGGCGGCCTCTTCGGCGCCGGACGGCTCCGCGCTGCACGCACTGCCGCTCTATGTGCGGGTCGAGCGCTATCGCCGCGAGCAGGGTCACGAGAAGGCCCTCGACCTGCACTGGGTCACCGAGGACGCGGAGCGGGACGCGGTCCGCGCGCTGGACCTCTGGTTCCGTCGTACGGCTCCGGTCGCGCGCTCGCTGCTCGACCTCAACTACCTGGCCCACGCCTTGTGGGGCGCGCTGCAGTTCGCGGACGCGGCAGCGGTGTTCGAGGCGCTCGGCCCGTACTTCACTTCCGTTCCCTGGGTGTACCGCACCCGGGACCGCAAGGGCCCCGGCGACGCGGAGGACGTCTTCCTCCGCGCCCGCAGCCGCTGCCTGGCAGCGCCCCGCACCCCCGGACGGGGGCCGCGCCGCTGAAATGACGGCCCGGGGCCGCCGGTTCCGTCCGCCGGCCCCGAGCCGGTCCGGGCCCGTCCGCCGTCATCCCCTTCCTTCCCTCTCGTCCGTCCCCCTCTTTTCCGTACCGCTCATGGAGGTTTTCCCGATGTCCATATCCACCCCGACCCAGTCGGGCGCGGAGGCCGTACCGCCGAGAGACGAGGAGGAGCGCCTGCGCGAACTCGGCTACCAGCCGGTGCTCGCCCGCCGCATGGGCGGCTTCGGCAACTTCGCCATCAGCTTCTCCGTCATCTCGATCCTCTCCGGCTGCATGACCCTGTACGGCTTCGGCATGTCGACCGGCGGTCCGGCCGTGATGCTCTGGGGCTGGGCCGGTGTCGGGCTCTTCGTCATCTGCGTCGGCATGGCACTCGCCGAGGTCACCAGTGCCTACCCGACGTCGGGGGCGCTGTACTACATGGCGGACCGGCTGGGCGGGCGCAAGTGGGGCTGGTACACCGGCTGGCTGAATCTGCTCGGTCTGCTGGGTGCGATCGCGGGCATCGACTACGGCGCGGCGCTGTTCACCGGCGCGTTCATGAACCTGCAGTGGGGATTCACCCCCACCCCCGGCAAGACGATGATCATCTTCCTCTGCATCCTGCTGCTGCACGCGACGCTGAACCTCTTCGGCGTCCGGCTGGTCAGTGTGCTGAACTCCATCAGCGTGTGGTGGCACCTCGTCGGTGTCGCGGTGATCGTCACCGTGCTCGCGGTGGTGCCCTCGCACCACCAGTCGCCGTCGTTCGTCTTCACCGAGTTCGTCAATGACACGGGCTGGCACAACCCGCTGTACGTGGCGGCGATCGGCCTGCTCCTCGCCCAGTACACCTTCTGCGGTTACGACGCCTCCGCCCATCTGTCGGAGGAGACGTCGAACGCCTCCGTGACGGCCGCCAAGGGCATCGTCCGCGCGATCTGGGTCTCGTGGATCGCCGGTTTCGTGCTGCTCGCCGGGCTGACCTTCGCCATCCAGGACTACGCAGGCACCCAGAACAGCCCGACCGGGGTGCCTCCGGCGCAGATCCTGATCGACGCACTGGGCACCTCCGGGGCCACCGCGATGCTGCTGATCGTGATCGCGGCGCAGCTGTTCTGCGGGAACGCCGAGGTCGCCGCCGCGAGCCGGATGGTGTTCGCGTTCAGCCGTGACAACGCGCTGCCCGGCTCGGCACTGTGGCGCAAGGTGAGCGGCCGTACCCAGACTCCGGCCAACGCGGTGTGGCTGTCGGTCGCGGTCGCCGCGGTCCTGGCACTGCCGTCGCTGTACTCCGCCACCGCGTACGGCGCGGTGACCGCGATCAACGTCATCGGGATCACCCCCGCCTACGCGATCCCGATCTTCCTGAAGCTGCGCTCCGGTCACCGGTTCGAGCGCGGGCCCTGGCACCTGGGGCGGTGGAGCAAGCCGATCGGCTGGATCGCCGTGGTGTGGGTGGCCATCGTGACCGTGCTGTTCCTTCTTCCGCAGTCGTCCCCGGTGACGGTCGACTCGATGAACTACGCCTCGATCGCGCTGATCGCGGTGCTGGTGCTGGCCACCGTGTGGTGGTTCGTCGCCCGTCGCTCGTACAGCACGCCGTCGGCGTACGGCAACGCCCGCGAGCAGGCGGAGATCGAGGAAGGCATCGTCTGACCCGGCTCCGCCGCCCGGCCCTTTGGCCTCTTTCGGCCCTCCCGGACCTCCGCCCACGACGAG